>CALGNW010000261.1 GCA_937958345.1 uncultured Neomegalonema sp.
GTCCCGGCGGCGGGCCGAACCGTAACGGAGGCACAGACTTCGGCCCCGCCTGCGCCGCCTTGCGCTTGGCAATCTCCCGCACCATCCGCTGCGCCTGTTTCTGCAAATCACTTAGGGCATGGTGCAACGCCTGCATCCGGCGGCTGATTGCGGTGGCGGTCAGCAGATCATCTTCCGACGGCTCCGGCGACCCCTCGGACCATTCCTCGTAATCCGGCTGGCCGTCGAAACCGGCAATGCGGAACAACAGTTTCGGCTCGCGGCTTTTCTTCTTCGCCGCCCGCCGCGCCCGCCGGTTCGGGTGCAATTCCTCCAGAAACCGGCGCGGATCAATGAGCCGGAACAGCGGCATCCGCGGCCCGCGCTTCGCTTTCGCGCCGTCACGCTTTGTAACAGTGCGTTCCCGTTTCGGCGGCGGCACATACTCCACCGCATCCAGCTTGGCGGCTTCGGCCATCACCAGCCGCCGCGTTGCCGACTCGGCCTGACGCAAAACCCGCAGAATCGCATATTTCACCCCGCGGGGCAGGCTCTCGACCACCGCTGTTCCCGGCTGCAAACCCGCCATCACGAACAACCCCGCCAGCAGGCGCAACAGCACCAGCCGATAGCGTTCAACAGGGTCGGAGGCGTCGCGCAGCATGGTGTCCTTTCCGGTGAGTGATGAGAAAGACATAATGGGAACAAATATCGCTTGTCAATAATGTTCTATTTTTGTACAAGATGGACAGCGGCTTGCCGGAGAAACCGACCGGCTTCACCGCGATCCCTTTGGAGTGCCGTTATGGACGCCCTGATCAAAGCCGAAAACATCAGCGTTCGCCTTGGCGGTCAGTCGATCCTGTGGGACATTTCGATGTCCGTCGTTCCGGGCGAGATTGTTACGATTGTCGGGCCGAACGGGTCCGGTAAAACCACCCTGCTCCGCGCCCTGACCGGCGCTGTTCCGCTCAGCGGCGGTGCGGTCAAGAAACGCGACGACCTGCGCATCGGATACGCACCGCAACGGCTCACCCTCGACAGCACCATGCCGATTACCGTCGACCGGTTTTTGTCGCTGGCCGGAAAAACCACGCAGGACGAACGCCGCGCCGCATTGGCCGGGGTGGACATCGAATCGCTGGAAACCGTCCAACTCGCCGCGCTTTCCGGCGGCCAGTTTCAACGCGCCCTGCTGGCCCGCGCGATTCTGAGGCGGCCCAATCTGCTGGCGCTCGACGAACCGACTCAGGGCCTCGACCAACCGGCAACCGTCGGATTTTACCGCCTGATCGAGCGGGTGCGCGAACAAACCGGCTGCGGAGTCCTCATGGTCAGTCACGATTTGCACGTCGTGATGAGCGCGTCTGACCGCGTGCTGTGCGTCAACGGTCACATCTGCTGCGAGGGAACGCCGACCGTCGTGTCCGAGGCCCCCGAATACCGCGCAATGTTCGGGACCGGAACGGCGGGCGCGCTGGCGCTGTATCAGCATCATCACGACCACTCGCATACCGATCCGTGACGCGTCAGTCCGGCATCAGCCGGTAAATCAGGTCCGCGTCATCCTCGGCATCCGCCTCCGCACGGCGCACCAGCTCGGCATGCAGCGGCGATTTTATGCACACCGGATCGGTCGCGGCGGCATCGCCCGCAATCGCCATCGCCTGACAGCGGCAACCGCCGAAATCCTTGGTCTTCAGCTCGCAGGACCTGCAAGGCTCCTGCATCCAGTCAAACCCGCGAAAGGCGTTAAAGGCGTGGCTGTTGTACCAGATATCTTTCAGAGGCCGCTCGTGCGCCTTATCAAAGTTCAGCCCCTCGATCGTATGCGCCGCATGGCACGGCAACACCGACCCGTCGGGCGCAATATTTATCCCCGTCGAGGCCCACCCCCCCATACACGGCTTGGGATAATCCGAATGGTGGTCAGCGGGCACGTAATCAATGACCAGCACCCCCGCCAGCCGCGCGCGGGCCGCATTGACGGTCAGCCGCGCCTGCTTGGCCTGCTCGCGGGTCGGCATCAGAGCGGCACGGTTTTTCGCCGCCCAGCCGTGAAACTGCACCGTCGCCACCTCCAACCGCCGCGCGCCCATATCCAGCGCGATGGCGATTGTTTCCTCCAGCCGGTCAAAGTTCTTCTTGTGCATCACGGCGTTCAGCGTCAGCGGGAACCCGATCTCGCCAATCCACCCGGCGACCTGCATTTTGCGGTCAAATCCGCCCTTATATCCGCCGACCAAATCGGCCATCTGCGCATCAACGCCCTGCAGGGACAGTTGCACATGATCCAGCCCGCAGGAATCCAGCGCCTCCAGCCGGCGCCTGGTCAGGCCGATGCCCGAAGTAATCAGGTTGGTATACAGCCCGGCATCCCGGGCATGGGCGACCATCTCTTCCAGATCCCGGCGCGACGCGGGTTCACCGCCTGAAAAATGCACATGCAGCACGCCCATTTCGGCGGCCTGCGTGAACACGTCTTTCCATTCATCCGTTGTCAGCTCGCGGTCTTTGCGCTCCAGCTCCAGCGGGTTCGAGCAATAAGGACAGCTCAGCGGACACCGGTGGGTCAGTTCGGCCAACATCGCCATCGGCGGGTTTGCACGGGGGGCACTCATCGCGCTTCGACCATGCGGCGGGCGATCAGACCCGACAGATAGGTGCGCGCGTCCTCGGAAATCCGCTCCGGCGGGGCATCATATTTCTCGGCCAATATCGCGGTAATCTCGCCAAAGCTGCGCGTGCCGTCGATCTCGTCGAGGATCGCCCGCCCGATATCATCCAGCTTCAGCACCCGTTCGGGGGCGAGCAGAACCCAGACATTGCGCACCCTGTCGAAATGCGTGCGCACGCCGCGCAAAATCACCGGGCAATCGCTGTCTTGCAACGTCACGCTCATGCGGCGCGCTCGGCCAGCAGCCCCTCGTCCGGCTGCCACGCGCCGGGCGGAATCCGCGCCGGTTCGACATAGCCCGAGTACAGCGCATCCAGTTGGGACCACAGCACATCGGTCTTGAACATCAGCGCCGCCGCCGCCGCGTCCTGCTTTTCCATCGTATCGGCATGGTCGAGGACATAGGCCAGCCCGAACGCAACATCCTTCGGCGCTTCCGTCAGGCGGTTTTTGAAATAGGCGAGGCTGCTGTCATCCGCAAAATCGTAATTCGCCAGCAGGCCCGAGATCCGCTCGGCGTGGATTTTCGGCGCGAACAGTTCCGTCAGCGACGCGGCCACCGCCTCCAGCATCGTCGCCTCGCGCACAAACCGGACATAGGCATCAACCGCAAAGCGCGTCGACGCCATAATCCCCGCACCCGATGCGACATATTCGGGGTCCAGCCCTACCGCTTCGGCCAGCCTCAGCCAGCGCGCGATACCGCCCTCGCCCTCCGCCGACCCGTCATGGTCTTCAATCCGCGACCGCCAGTTCCGGCGCAGGGCAGGATCGTCGACGCGCGACATGAACGCGGCGTCCTTCATCGGAATACGGCTTTGATAATAATAGCGGTTTATCACCCAGGCCCGCACTTGGTCGGGCGTACAGCCCCCCGAATGCAGCAAATGATGAAACGGGTGTTTGTCGTGATACCGGTCCGCACCGATCTGGCGCAACCGCGCCTCGAACGCGTCTCGCGAAGCCGCAGGGATCATGCCGTCACCTCCATCCCGTCAAACGCAACTTCCCATCCCGCCGCCTCGACCTCGGCCCGCTCGGGCGACGACGGGTCCAGCACCGGGTTTGTGTTGTTCATATGGACAAAGATTTTCCGCGCCACGTCCAGCGGCGCAAACGCGGCCATCGACCCGCCCGCGCCCGCCATCGACATATGGCCCATCCGCGCGCCGGTTTTCGCCCCCACGCCCAGCCGGATCATTTCTTCGTTTTCCCAGACGGTTCCGTCAAAAAATACCAGCGGCGCACCGCGCATCCGCTCGGCGAGTGCATCGGTCACTTTCGCGCATCCGGGCAGGTAATAGGCCGCGCGTCCGCCTGCCGTCAGATGAACGCCGACTGTCTGCTCGCCCTCCAACTCGGTATCGACAGTCTCGCCCTCCATATACAGCGGGACTTTGCCGGGCACGACGAACATTTCCGCCGTCAATCCTGCGGCAATCTCAAAAGGCTTACCGAGCGCCACGATCTCGCGGCGGACAAAGGCCGGATCAAGCGCCCGAAAAATGGGGTTATCGTCCAGAACTTCGGCAATCGCGGCGGTTGTGAACAGCGTAAAGGCTTGTTTTTCCCGCAGGGTCAACAGGCCGACCACATGGTCGATATCGCCATTGGTCAACACAACGCTGCGGATCGGAGAGTCGCGCGGGCCTGTCGGGTGCAAAGGCGGCGCGGCGGCGATCTGGTATCGGATATCAGGCGACGCGTTCAGGATCGCCCAATCGGACCCGTTTGCGGAAAACGCCACAGAAGACTGCGACGCCGCCGGAATAGACCCATCCCTGGCGGCGTTACAATTTTGGCAGCCGCAATTCCACTGGGGCAATCCCCCACCGGCAGCGGCGCCCAACACGACAGCCCGAAGGTGCGTCACCGCAATTCCGCGCTCAGACCGGTCTTAAAACAGCACGCCTTCGTCGTCGGCTGGAAAGTACATGTTGATTTCCATGCCGCAGGTGGCTTCTTCGATTTTTGGTGTCGTCCAGGTCATGTCGTTTTCCTCCAGCTTTTACATCGGACGCAATTCCACGCCTCTGTTACTGAAAAGACAGGCAGACTGCCCTCACGTCAACCGTTTTCCTGAATCCGGCATCCGCCGTTTCGGCCAATTTGCGCCCGAAATCCCCACACCCGCCATGCCCTCAGCCGCGGGCATCGCGGGTTGCGGTGCGTGAACGGATAAAATTTGTACGCGGTATAATTAAATCTCCCCGCGCCTGAACATTTTTCGCTAACCTATCGCCGCTATTGGAGTAAGCGACGGCGTGTGCGGCACTTTTCCGCAATGAATTCAAACGAACGAGGATTGCAAAATGCGGATCGCAATGGTGGGGACCGGATATGTTGGGCTCGTTTCAGGGGCCTGTTTTTCCGATTTCGGCCACTCGGTCACCTGTCTTGATAAAGACGCGGGCAAGATCGAAACGCTCAATACCGGCGGTGTTCCGATCTATGAACCCGGCCTCGACCTGCTGATCGCCAAAAATGTCGCTGAACAGCGGCTGGATTTCTCGGTTGATCCTGAAAAGGCCATGCGCGAGGCAGACGTCATCTTTATCGCGGTCGGAACCCCCTCGCGTCGCGGCGACGGCCATGCCGACCTCAAATACGTTCATGCCGCCGCCGAAGAGATCGCGGGCCTGATCGAGGGTTTCACGGTCATCGTCACCAAATCCACGGTTCCCGTCGGAACCGGCGACGCGGTTGAGGATATCATCCGCAAGACCAACCCGAATGCCGATTTCGCCGTCGTCTCAAACCCCGAATTCCTGCGCGAGGGCGCGGCAATCGAGGACTTTAAGCGACCGGACCGCGTTGTCATCGGCTGCGAGGACGACCGCGCCCGCGATGTTATGCGCGAGCTGTATCGGCCGCTTTATCTGAACGAAACGCCGATTGTCTTCACGACCCGCCGCACGTCCGAACTCATCAAATACGCGGCCAATGCCTTCCTCGCGACCAAGATCACTTTCATCAACGAAATGGCGACCTTATGCGAAAAGGTCGGCGCAGATGTTCAGCAGGTTGCCAAGGGCATCGGCCTTGATAAACGAATAGGCGGCAAGTTCCTGAATGCCGGTCCCGGTTACGGCGGATCGTGCTTTCCGAAGGATACGCTGGCTCTCGTCAAAACCGCCAATGACGCCGGTTCGCCGGTCCGCATTGTCGAAACGGTGGTTGCCGTCAACGCCGACCGCAAAAAGGCGATGGCTCAGAAAATCATCGATGCCATGGGCGGCGATGCCAAAGGGATGACCGTCGGCGTTCTCGGCCTCGCCTTCAAACCGAACACCGACGACATGCGCGATGCGCCCTCCCTCGACATCATCCCGGCGCTTCAGGCTGCCGGAGCCACGGTTCGGGCCTATGACCCTGAAAGCATGAAAGAATCGCGCGAGATGATGCCCGACATCACCTATTGCGATAACGCCTATCAGGCGATCGAGGGGGCCGACGTCCTCGCGATTTTGACCGAATGGGACCAGTTCCGCGCGCTCGATCTGACACGGGTAAAGACTGCGCTGAAAACACCGCTGATCGTCGATCTGCGCAACATTTACGAGGCGGGCGCAATGCGCGCACAGGGCTTCGTTTATCACGGCATAGGCCGCGCCTGAACATCAATCGCCGTCCCGAGCGCGGCGCAGCATCAAATGCTGCTCCGCAGACGCGGGACCGACGCACCGCAGCGAGTGCGGGGCGGCAGATTCTCCCGAGGGCGATGGCTTACCCTAAATCCGCGCAGCCCATGCCAGCGCCGCCGCGACCGTTTCCACCGCCTCGCCCGGCGGTGCGGGCGGCATTGAGACGCTGAAAACAGGTATCCCCAACGCCTCGGCGGCCTCCAGCTTGGCGGGCCGCACGCCGCCGGAATTTTTCGTCACCAGATGCGTGATCCTGCGTTCGCGCATACACGCGCGCGCTGATTCAGGTGTCAAGGGCGGTCTACCCGTCACGGTCCTGATATGAGCGGGCAGACCTTCAACCGGCTCGATACTCCGCAGGACAAAGCTGACATCGCTCCGCCCGCTGAAAACCTGCGCGTCGCCGCGTCCGGTGGTCAAAAACACCCGCGCTCCGGCGGGCAGCGCGGCGGCGGCGGCGGCAAGACTCCCGACCTCCCGCCCGTCCGGCCCGATGTCCCATGCACGGCGGCGCAGCGACAGACGCCTCACGCCGGCGACCGCAGCCGCCGCCGCAGCATTGGCCGAAATCCGTTCTGCAAAGGGATGGGTGGCGTCGATCACCGCGACCACATTCCGTTCGCAAATCCAACGCGCCATCGCCTCCGCACCGCCAAACCCGCCGAACCGCGTTTCGCAAGCGTACTCAGCCGGATCGCGCGTCACACCGGCCAAAGACGCAACCAGCCCGACATCCTCCCGCTGAAACCCCGCCGCAAACGCCCGCGCCTCGCGCGTACCGGCTAACAACAACAGCACGCGGGACATCACGCGGACGCATCAAAAGGTATATGCGCCAATATCTTACCGGACCGATCCACGATAATGCTTTCGACAGCAACAGGCGCACCGCGCAGCGCCGCCAGTGCCGTCGCCCGCGCCCGCACCGCAACCGCATCGGCCAACGGCTTTCCGGCCAATCCGAACGCCTCCAGCGCCGTATTCGCACTCAAAATGCGCTTATCTCCGCACCATGCTGATAAGGCGGATAAATCGACCTGACTGCGCTTGGAATGAAGGTCCAGCGCCCCCTGCGCCAGCTTGCTCATCTTGCCCGGCCCGCCTGCGATGGTCAGTCGCTCTATCGGGTGATTACGCAGATATTTCAACAGCCCACCGGCAAAATCTCCCATATCGAGATAGGCCACCTCGGGCAGATCATACATCCCCTGCACCGCCGCCTCGGACGTCGCGCCCGTTGCCCCTACGACATGGCGCAGACCGCTCGCCGCCGCCACATCGATCCCCCGATGGATCGACGCGATCCACGCCGCGCAGGAAAAGGGCCGCACGATGCCGGTTGTTCCTAAGATCGACAAACCGCCGACAATCCCAAGCCTCGGATTCCATGTCTTTTTCGCCAGCTCGGCTCCGCCCGGCACACTGATTGTAATATCCACCGCAAAACCGGCGGAAAACCCGCGCAAAACCTCTGAAACCTCGTCCGAGATCATCCTGCGCGGAACCGGATTGATGGCAGGCTCTCCGACACCGATGGGCAGCCCCGGTTTCGTGACCGTCCCGACGCCCTCGCCCGCAAAGAACCGGACCGCCCCGCCGCCGCCCTCGCGCCGCGACACCCGCACCCCGATCAGCGCACCGTGAGTCACATCGGGGTCGTCGCCTGCATCCTTCTCGATATACGCATGCGCCCAGCCGTCGCCCGTTTCAGCGTCCAGCACAGGAAAGGTCGGCATTTCGCCCTTGGGCAGGGTGATCGTCACCGCCTCCGGCACGGTCCCGCTGCACAGCCCGATCATCGCCGCCCGCGTCGCCGCAGCGGCACAAGCGCCGGTCGTCCAGCCGTATCGGAGCGTCGGGGGTTCTTCCATCCGCCGGACCATAAAACCTAAATCACCAAAAGCGAAACCGCCGACACTGCTTCCCCGCGACGAAAAGCATCGCTCTAGTGTCGCGAAGGGGCTTCGCAGCGGCCCCGCCCTCCCGTATGCATAGGATATGAGCACCGCACCGACCCTGCCTGCAAACACCGACTGGCCAGCCATGCTGCCCGGCTGGGTCTGGCTTGTGGGTGCGGGTCCGGGCGATCCGGGTCTGCTGACGCTGCACGGCCTCAACGCGATCCGCCAGGCTGACGTCATTGTCTATGATGCGCTTGTGGGCGAAGACATCCTGCAATGGGCCAAACCCGGCGCACAGATCGACTATGCCGGAAAGCGCGGCGGCAAACCCTCGCCGAAACAACGCGATATCTCGCTCAGGCTCATCGAACATGCCAAGGCCGGAAAGCGCGTCCTCCGTCTCAAGGGGGGTGATCCCTTCGTCTTCGGGCGCGGCGGGGAAGAGGCACAAACACTGGTCGAGGCGGGCATCCCGTTCCGCATCGTACCGGGCATCAGCGCAGGCATCGGCGGCCTCGCCTATGCGGGCATCCCCGTGACCCACCGCGACGTGAACCAAGCCGTCACTTTTGTCACCGGCCATGACGCCAGCGGCAACGCGCCAAGCGCGGTCAACTGGCGCGCACTGGCCGAATCGTCCCCCGTCATCGTCTGCTATATGTCGATGAAGACCCTGCCC
>CALGNW010000262.1 GCA_937958345.1 uncultured Neomegalonema sp.
TGAACTTTGCCGGATGCGCCGTGGTCATCAGCCACGACCGCTGGTTCCTGGACCGTATCTGCACGCATATGCTGGCCTTTGAAGGCGACAGCCATGTGGAGTGGTTCGAAGGGAACTTCGAGGATTACGAGAAAGACAAAATCGCGCGTCTGGGGCCGGATAGCGTGGAGCCGAAGCGGATTAAGTATAAGAAGTTTGCACGATAGCGTTCGCTTCGCGAACACGTCCGGCGGTGACGCCGGGCGCAGTGAGGCGCGTACATGGGTTTCCGCATTCGTCGGAGTTTACCGAGAAGGAAGCAGTCGAATATCACACCCACTTTCGCAGGATGAACGAGAATTTTGGGTTCTCAAGGAGACTCGTAAATTTGCGTGTGCTTCTTCGTTGCGGGGTGAAACGAAAAAATCTGAAGCTCCCGATTTTACGGTTATTACACGAAGCGGTGTTGTTGGCATCGAAGTTACCGAGGCTATTCACTGGAGAGACGCCGCAGCTAGGAGTGACTTTTACAGAGCTTCTGAGGCGGTCCGAAATGGTGATGAATTTGTTCTCCCTTCAGGCGCGACCGTTGCTGCTGATGGCGAAACAATGATAGCGTTTTCCGGATCGTTTCGAAAAGATATCCCAATCGAATGGGCGTCGCGAAGATCTAATGGTGAGCGAGAGCGACAATTATTATCTACCTGCATCGAGAAGAAGTGCAAACCGAAGTATACTGAAAATTGGTCAGATGATTTCGTACAACGCAGTTTGATTGTCTATCTGAATCCGGCGCAATCGATTTTTATGCCTTCGTTCGAGTATTTATTCAAAATTTGGCGACCTACTTTTTCTTTCTACGACAGTATATTTGTCCTCCGCAGTTCGGGTTCCGAAGTTTGCTGCTTTAGCGGGAGTGGCGCTTCTCACTCTTTCCAAGCCACTGGGTGTAAGGTCGAAGCCGTATAGAGAAGACACGCGCTCGAGGGTCCGCCCGTCACTTATTCTTCTTGTCGGATTGACTGACCGGAAATTGTTTTGAGCAGTGTCATTCCCGTAAACACGGGAATCTTTTGCTTGGCTTGTTCCGGCGTCGGGAGATTCCCGCTTTTGTGGGAATGACCGCGAGAGGGGGCGGGTTGCGGGAGTTGGTTTGCAGGCGTGTGTGGCGACTCCGCGCCGGCTCTCGGAGATTTTGCTGCGCCGTCATCCCCTGCGGGATTGGGGCTGTGCAAAATGCATCCGCCGCTGCGATTTATGCCTGTTGGCGGGGCGGTCCCATTGCCTTGCGCATGCTCTTGCTATGCCTCGCGGATTGGCAGGTCGATCTTCATGCCGTCCTGTCCGACGAACAGATGCCCGTCGAAAAAACCATCGACGGCTTTGTGCCAGTCCCGCTCGGTGTAATCGGGGTCGTCTGACGGGATCAGGTGCGAGAGCGCCAGTGCCTTGACGCCCGCATTCGCCGCTGTCTTTGCCGCGTCGTGGGCGAAGGTATGCGAGCGCAGCCAGTGTGCCATCAGCTTGTCGGTCCCGTTGCCGATCCGCGCCATCAGCGCAGGCAGGGCGCTTTCCAGCATCGCTTCGTGAATCAAAAGGTCGGCGCCTCGTGCGAAATCCTCCAGTGCCGTGATCGGCGCGGTATCGCCGGAAAACACCACATGGGTTTTTGCCGTTTTGAAGGACAGCGCAAAGCAATCGACGATGGGCGGATGCTCGGTGCGGATTGCCGAAATGCTGAGGCCGTCACGTTCCAGAACGGTCCCCGCATCCAGAACATGCAGCGTGACCAGATCGCGCAGGTCGGGACGTCCCTCGTCTTCGATGCGCAGGTCGATATCCGCCTTCATCGACAGCAAAAATGCATCCCAATACACCTCCAGCCCAACCGGACCATAGATATCGACAGGGGTCTTGAGGCCGGTGGTCCACGCGGTATGCAGCAGCGGGCCAAGTTCGAGGTAATGATCAGAGTGCAAATGCGAAATGAAGATCAGCGACAGATCGCCGAGCCGCATCCCCTGATCGACTAACCCGCGCGAGACGCCCAGCCCGCAATCGACAACGATCTGACGGCCGTCAAAGCAAAACAGATTGGACGTCGGCATGGACGAGCCGGGCCGGATCGCCGGGCCGCCTTTCGTGCCCAGCAGAGCGACATAATTTTCGGACATCAGTGCTTCCTTGTGGCTGCAAATCCGGCATCGAGCGCCGACAGGATTATTGCTGTATCGCTTTCGGTCAGGACCAACGCGGGTGAGAGTATGATATTGGGGCCGGAAATACGGATCATCGCACCGGCCTCGTAAGCCGTTTCCTGAACAGTCGCGGCAATCGCCGCGTCTATCGGTTTTTTGCTGCCCCGGTCGCTGACCATCTCGATTGCGGTCATCAGGCCGTGCCCGCCGCGTACATCGCCGATGATTTCGTATTTCTCCTGCAAGGCTTTGCAACCCGCAAACATCTGGTCGCCGCGCGCCGCAGAATTCTCAATGACGTTGAGACGCTTGGTTTCCGCAAGGCATGCCAGTGCGGCGGCGGCGCCGACAGGATGGCCGGAATAGGTATAGCCGTGACCGATCTTTGCCGCCGGATTGCCCTCGAACACCTCGACCATTTTTTCGCCCAGCATCACCGCGCCGAAAGGAAAATAACCGTTCGTGATGGCCTTGGCGGTGGCCATCATGTCGGGTTTGATCCCCCAAAGGCGCGCGCCCGACCATGCCCCCGTGCGGCCATAGGCGGTAATGACTTCATCGGTAATCAGCAAAATTCCGTTGCGGTCGCAGATGTCGCGCACCATCGGCGCAAACGATTCATGCGGTGGAATGACACCGCCCGCGCCGAGGATGGGTTCCATAATCATCGCTGCAATCGTGTTCGCACCCTGAAACGCGATCTCGTCTTCCAAAGCCGAAACGCAAAGCTGTGCCAGCTTTTGCGGATCGTCCTCGTTGAACGGGTTGCGGTAGGTGTAAGGGGCCGGAATATGGAAACAGCCGGGCATCAGCGGTTCGTAAGCCGTGCGGAAATTCGCATTGCCGTTTACGCTCGCGCCGCCGAAATGCGTGCCGTGATAGCCCTTTTTGAGGCTGAGAAACTTCACACGTCCCGGCTCGCCGCGCAGCTTGTGGTATTGCCGTGCCAGCCGCAGCGATGTCTCGACCGAGTCCGATCCGCCCGATGTGAAGAACGAGCGCAGGATGCCATCCTCGGCAAAGAAGGTGCCGAGTTCGTAGGAAAGCTCGATCGCAACATCGTTCGACGCGCCCCTGAAAGTCGAATAGTAGGGCAGTCGGGATAGCTGATCCGCAATCGCGTCTTTCACCGGCTGGCAGGAATAGCCGAGATTGACGTTCCACAAACCGCCAACCCCGTCCACGACAGTATGTCCGTCGATATCCGTGATTCTGACACCGCTGGACCCGACGATGATCTTCGGCGGGTTCTCGATGCTGTCCTGCGGAGAGGTCATCGGATGCCACATCAGGCGTCCGTTATTCTCTTTCAGGAAATTCGAGTCTCTCATGGTGCGGCTTCCAATTCATGCGGGGGCGTCAGGCTCTGCTGCCATGCGCGTTCGAGTTCGTCCGGGACAGTGCCGCCCCAGTTGCGCGAGATTTGACGGCTTGCGGCGGCCAGACGGGTCTTGATCATCTTTTCGCTTTCCGGCGTAAAGCGGGTGGCGACGCTGGCAACGGATACCGCGCCTGCGAATAATCCCGATTGGTCGAACAGCGGCGCGGCGATGCTGCGGGTATCGCTTTCGAAACCGCCGTTGGAGCGGCTGAAACCGGAGCGGCGCGTTTCGTCGATAGCCGCCCGCAGGCTTTTCATGGTTGTGGCCGTGTTTGGCGTAAACACCGTCAGTGTATCCTTCGCAACATCCAGCAATCCCTCCGGGCCGAACGACAATGCGGCAATGCCGGAGGCGGTCGCGTGCAGCGGGAACGTCTGAACGTCGATAATGACCCGCGTACTGTGGCGATGGGATTCGCAACTGGTCAGCGCGAAGACCGCCGTGCCGGATAACACCGTGACATGCGCCGTTTCTCCCGTCGCATCGGCCAGTTCGCGCAGCGTGCTTTCGGCGCCCGATTTACGCGGAACCGTCATTTCGCGTATGCGCGCCAGTTGCAGAACGGCGGGGCCGAGCCGATAGGATCGCGTCAGCGGCGTTTGTTCGACGAGGCCCGAATTTTCCAGTGCCTGCAGATACCGGTAGGCGGTCGCTTTGTCTTTTCCGGTGAGCCTGCAAATCTGAGACAAGCCGATCTCCGGCTGAGCATCGTTGAACAGCATCAGCAATTCGAGTGCTTTCCCCACCGAGGACATAGGCATCGCCTCCAATCAATCTCAAAAAAATTTGACAGATTGAATTTCACAAGACAAGAATTTTTTGAAACAACGGTTCAATATATGAACCAGCCGAAGGAGACCATGATGAGAAAACTTGCCACGCCCCTCGTTGCGACTGTGCTGGCCCTGACCGCTTTTGCCGGTGTTGCGCAGGCGGATTATCCGGAAAAGCCCGTCCAGTTTGTCGTGCCATGGCCTCCGGGTGATCTGGAGGACGTTCTGACACGCATGATCGCCGAGGACTTTCAGGAAGAGTACGGCGTGGCGGCGGCTGTGGTGAATAAGCCCGGCGGCGGCGGGGGGCCGTTCCCCGGTGCAATCGAGGTCGCGAACGCGCCTGCGGACGGCTACACGATTGGCTCGTTCATCATTGCGATCCCTGTTGTGGGTCCGCAAATCGGTATTCCCGAGCTGAACCCTGATCCGTTTGAGCCGCTGGGTAACTTTCTGACTTACCCGTTCGTCATCGCGGCGGGGGGCAACGCGCCCTATGACGATATGAAGGGGCTGGCCAAACATGCGCAGGACAACGACGTTGTGCTCGGCCATTTCGGCGGGCCGCTGGTCCCGACGCAGGTCACGCTGGGTCTGGCCAAAGAGATGGGCTTTGCCTTTGCCTCGGATGCGGCGTTTGATGCCCTGGATTGCAATACGCTGGCCTCGGGCGATGTCGATGTCATCAACACGACGCTGCAACTGATCCTGCCATGCCTTGACGACGTGAAGGTTCTGGCCTCGATCGGGTCCGAGCGTATTCCGTTGACCCCCGATGCGCCAACGGTAGCCGAATTGGCACCGGACCTCGGCGTTGCCCTTTGGAACGGACTTTTTGTTCACAAGGATACGCCGCAAGACGTGCGCGAAAAGATTATTGCGGTTGCCAAGAAAACCGTCATGTCAGAGCGCGCACAGAAACTGGCCAAAGAAACCGGTGCAGCGGTTTACTGGCAGTCGGCGGAAGATGTTTCGAAGCAGATCGGGGCGGACATCGAAACGCTCGCGGGGATCGACAAGCTGCTGTCCGAGTAATCGGTGCAACGGGTCGGGCGGCGGTGCCGCCCGGCTTTTCGACAAACACCGGCCTGTAATGAAATAGGATCAACCGCCCCATGTCGCGCGTGAAGACCCTGCAAGCCCTGTTCAAGCGATACCGGCGTCCCGGCGACATTGTTTTTGCGGTTCTGTTTCTGCTGTTTTCGGTCTTTCTGCTGTTGCAGCTTTTTGATCAGACGGTTGCGAAGCCCCGCGCTAAATTTGTGACACAGCCGCGTTTTTGGCCCGGCGTCTCGTTGATCGGAATGACCGTGTTTGCGGCCTTGCATCTTTTCGGTTCCGCGCTTTCCGAGCGGATTTCGGGGCGTTGGCGCGAAGTGTGGCTGTGGGTGGCGTCGCTGGAATATGCCGCGTGGTTTATCGGGTATGCTGCGCTGGTTCCTGTTGCAGGATACCTGCCGTCGACAATCCTTTTTTCCGTGTTGCTGACCTTGCGCGCCGGATACCGGCGGCGTTCGATGGTGATCTATGCGGTGGGCAGTGCGGTGGTGATTGTGCTGCTGTTCAGGACGTTCCTGCAGGTCAAGCTGCCTGCGGGGCAACTTTATGAAGCGTTGCCCGACGGGCTGCGCCAAATCATGCTGACGTATTTCTGATCGGACCGAATGATGGAGAACCTGCTTGCAGGGGCCGGGATGCTGGCCCGTTGGGATGTGATGCTCGCGCTGTTGGCGGGGTCTATCGGCGGTGTGATTATCGGGGCCATTCCCGGTGTCGGCCCTGCTGTCGCCATTGCCATTCTGCTGCCGGCCACGTTCTCGCTTGATCCGATTGTCGGCCTGACCACGCTGTTGGGGATTTACGGGTCGTCGATGTACGGCGGCGCAATTCCGGCTGTCCTGATCAACACACCCGGGACGGCAGTGAATGCGCTGACCTCGTATGACGGTTATCCGATGACGCAGGCGGGCGAGGCGCACCGCGCGGTTTCGCTTGCCTATAGTGCGTCTTTCTGGGGAGGCATCTTTGGTATTATCTGCCTGATTCTGCTGTCGCCAGTGCTCGCAAAGATCGCGCCGATGTTTGGCAGCCGTGAGATTTTTCTTGCGGCGCTGCTGGGCATTATCCTCGTTATTCTTGCCCATCGCGGACAGATATTCGCGGCGGGTATGCTGGCGATGTTCGGGATTTTTCTGCAAACGGTCGGGCTGGATTCGGTCACGTATACTCAGCGTTATACGTTCGGATACAGCTTTCTGAGTTCAGGTGTGAACCTGATTGTCGTGGTACTGGGACTGTTCGCGCTGAGTCAGGCTTTCTTTCTGCTAACCGCCCCCGATGAAAGCCCTGACGCCAAGCCGGTGACGGGCCGTATGACGGCGGGCATCAGGGAGCTGATGAAGCACAAGCGCGTGGCCACGGTCGCATCGGGCCTTGGGGTGATCCTCGGGATGATCCCCGGTACAGGCGAGTTTACCGCGCAGTTTATGAGTTATACCTACGCACAAAAGACGTCAAAAAACCCCGAGCTTTTCGGCAAGGGCTCTGCGGAAGGGTTGATCGCATCCGAGGCAGCCAACAATGCGGTTCCGGCGGCGGCGATGATCCCGCTGCTGGCGCTCGGCATTCCGGGAGAGGCCCTGACCGCGATGATGCTGTCGGTGTTCTACGTTCACAACGTTATTCCCGGACCGCAGCTTTTCCAGAACAACATCGATCTTGTGTACGGCCTTTATCTGGCGCTGATTATCCTGAACGTCATCGTGGTGGTGTTCCTGCTGTTTTCAACCAACCTGCTGACCAGAATAATCCGTATTCCGACGCGGTTTCTGGGCGTGATGATTTTGATTTTGTCTTTCGTGGGCGTCTACTCGCTGCGCAATTCGCTGACAGACTGCATGATTGCGGCGGGTTTCGGTGTGTTGGGCCTGATCCTCAAGCGCCTTAATCTGCCGATTGTACCCATCGTGCTCGGGATGGTTCTGGGCGGCATTATGGAGGTCAAGTTGCGCTCGGCCCTGCCGCGCCTGAAGTCGCCTTTTGATATGATTGACCGGCCTGTGGCCTTCATCATCTTCACCATGATTGTGCTGGTCCTCGCGCTGCACCTGCGCACCCTTGTCAAGGAAGTAAGGGCGCACAAGACCGGCGACGATCACGATCTTCACGACACGCAAATGCGATAGGCACTATGGACCAGAACAGCATTGATGCACTGCGGGCGATATCTGTCGCGCCGAAACTTCACCTGATCGACGGCAAGCTGACCCCTGCCTCGGACGGGGCGGTTATGGATATTCTGTCCCCGCTGGACGGAAAGGTTCTGACGCAGGTTCCATGCGGAACGGCGGCGGATATGAATGCGGCCATCGCGGCGGCGCGTGCTGCCTTTGAGGATCGGCGCTGGGCGGGGCAGGCCCCTGCCGCCCGCAAGAAGGTCATGCTGAAATGGGCCGAGCTGATCGAGGCCAACGCGCTGGAGCTTGCGGTGCTGGGTGTGCGCGACAACGGCACCGAGATCAGTATGGCGTATAAGGCCGAACCGGGTTCGGCGGCGGGCACGATCCGGTATTATGCCGAGGCGCTCGACAAGATTTACGGCGAAGTCGCGCCGACGTCGGGCGATGTGCTGGGCATGATCCTGAAAGAGCCGGTGGGCGTTGTCGGTGCGATTATCCCGTGGAATTTTCCTATGATGATCGGCGCGTGGAAGCTGGGCCCCGCCTTGGCGATGGGCAATTCGGTCGTGCTCAAGCCCTCTGAAACCGCATCGCTGTCGTTGATGCGCATGGCAGAGCTGGCGCTGGAGGCAGGCTTGCCCCCCGGTGTGCTGAATACTGTCACCGGCAGGGGAGATGTGGTGGGCGAGGCGCTGGCCTTGTCGATGGATGTCGATGCGCTGGTCTTTACCGGATCGGGCGGGACCGGACGCCGTTTGATGGAATATTCCGCGCGGTCCAATATGAAGCGGGTTTACCTCGAACTCGGCGGTAAATCCCCGAACATTATCTTTGCCGATGCCCCTGATCTGGCCGAGGCCGCAAAGGTCGCCGCGTTCGGTATTTTCCGCAATGCGGGACAGGTTTGTGTTGCGGGGTCGAGGCTGTTGGTCGAGCGGTCAATCCATGATGATTTTGTTGCCGAGGTGACAATGAACGCCGAGGCCATGCGCGTCGGTGACCCGTTGGATCTGGGCACTGCTATTGGTGCTATCAACTCGGAAGATCAACTGGCGCGGAACCTCGGGTTTGTCGAAACCGCGCAGGCGGAGGGGGGACAGGTCGTCACCGGCGGCGCGCAAATCCTGCACGAGACGGGCGGGTATTTTATGGCGCCGACCGTTGTAACAGGCGTGACCCCGGACTCAACGCTGGCGCAAAAAGAAGTGTTCGGTCCTGTGTTGGGCGTCACGCCCTTCGGCACAGACGACGAGGCCGTGCGGATTGCCAACGCGACCGATTACGGCCTTGCCGGAGCGGTCTGGACGTCGGACCTGTCCCGCGCCCACCGGATGGTGCAGCGCGTCCGCACGGGTGTCATGCATGTGAATACCTATGGCGGAGCCGACGCCACGGTTCCGCTTGGCGGGGTAAGGCAGTCGGGCAACGGCCACGATAAATCCCTGCACGCGATTGAAAAATACACAAACCTGAAAACGGCTTGGATCAAGCTGTAAGCGCATTCAGAGGCCCGCTATGATCGATAAAACGATACTGGTAATCGGAACCTTCGACACCAAAGACGACGAGCTGGAATACCTTGCAGGCGTTATTCGGCAGCAGGGCGGTAAGGTTGTTACCATGGATGTTTCGGTGCTGGGCGATCCCTCGCGCCCGACAGATTATTCCAAGCATCAGGTTGCGGAAGAGGGGGGCAGTTCGATTGCGGCGGCCATCGCGTCCGGTGACGAAAATCAGGCCATGCAGATTATGGCCAAGGGTTCGGCGTTGCTGGCATCGCGTCTTTATGCCGAGGGCGTGTTTGACGGCATGATCGTTCTGGGCGGAACGATGGGAACCGATTTGGCGCTGGATGTCTGTCTGGCTCTGCCGCTCGGCGTACCGAAGTACATTGTTTCGACAGTCTCGTTCTCGCCGCTGATCCCCGCCGAGCGGTTGGCGGCGGATACGCAGATGATCCTTTGGGCGGGGGGCCTCTACGGTCTTAATTCCGTGTGCAAGGCGTCGCTTAGCCAAGCGGCGGGTGCGGTGCTGGGGGCGGCGCGGGCGGTACAAAAACCGGACCCTGACAAACCGCTGATCGGTATGACGTCGCTGGGAAAATCGGCGCTGACATACATGGTCGCCCTAAAGCCCGAACTGGAGGAACGCGGTTTTGAGGTTGCGGTGTTTCATGCGACGGGCATGGGAGGGCGGGCATTCGAAAACCTTGCTGCGCAAGGGGCGTTTGCATGCGTCTTTGATTTTTGTACGCAGGAGCTGGGCAATTTCGTTCACGGCTCGAATATCTCGGCGGGCGCGGATCGTCTGACGAATGCCGGACGGAGCGGCACGCCGCAGATTGTTTCGGCAGGCTGCTATGACCTGGTGGATATTGTCGGCTGGCAACCGGTTCCCGAAAAATGGGCAGACCACCCCAAGCACGCACACAACCGTCTGTTGACATCCATTGTTCTGAATAATGACGAGCGCCGCGCGGTTGCGCGCGCCCATGCAAAGCAACTCGCCACGGCCACGGGGCCGGTCGCGTTTCTGATCCCGCAGAGCGGTTTCGGAGAATGGGACCGTGACGGGGCGGATCTGCATGATGCAGACGGATTAAGGGTATTCCTCGCCGAACTCGACGCGAGCCTGCCGCAGAACGTGCAGGCGCACCGGATTGACGGACATATCAATGATGATGTTTTCGCCGAAGAAGCGTTGAGGGTCTTTGATGCGTGGCGTGCGGATGGCGTTATCGCGGGATGACCCGCGAAAGGCCGGACACGGCGACTATCCCGCATATCCTGTTCGCTTTATTCGCGGGCGGCAGGGTCGAGCCGCGCGAGGAGATCAAGTAACGTCTCGTAATTATCGTTGCCGAGTGCCGTTTTAAAACCGCGCACAATTTGCGCTGCCTGTGCCGCATGGTTATCGATGATTTTCTGCCCCGTCTTTGTGATGGCGACCATTTGCCGGCGCCGGTCCTCTTTATCGCGGGTTTGTGTAATCAGTCCTTTTTCACGCATGGTTGCGGCAATGCGGGTGAGGCTGGGGAATAGCAGGCTGGCCCGATCCGCCAGAGTTGTTGTGTCAACCGGGCCGTGTTCGGACAGCACACGCAGCACCCGCCACTGCTGTTCGGTGATTCCGGTTTCGGACAGCATGTCGCGGATCGGCCCCATCACTCCTTCACGGGCGCGTATGAGCGCAATCGGTAACGAGCGCGAGGTCGGGGGTAGTTTGGTCGTCATGTGAAAACCTTCGTAGCACCGCAATCCGCTTCCTGCCCGTAAGAGCGGGTTGACAACCTCATAGACCATTACTTAACATCACAACAATTAACATGTTAAGGAAAATGATGCCTCATTTCCATATCGACTACTCGGGCAACCTGGATGCTGTCGTTGATGTCGGGCGGCTGTGCGAGTGCATCCGGGCCGAGGCGGCGACCATTGAAGCCTTTCCGATGGCGGGCATTCGTGTGCGGGCCACGCGGGTCGATCATTATGGGATTGCTGACGGCGACCCGAAACACGGCTTTGTCGATTTGTCGGTCCGACTGAGAGAAGGGCGCGCCGATGACGTGAAACAAGACGCGATCAGGCGCATTTTCGAAGCGGCCAAGACGTTTCTCGCGCCTGCCATGCAAGAGCATTCAATCGCACTGTCGGTGGAGATGCGCGATATTGATGCGGCGCTTTCGCTGAAATACGGCAGTATTCGCGATCATCTGGGGGACAAGGTATGACGGCGCTGGATGACAATATCGGAAAGCTGGACGGATACCTCGTGCGTTTTCGCGAGACAGGTATTCTGAACCGCATTGCGGGGCAGGATGTTGTGGGTTCCGGGGGCGTCTTTCAGACTGAATCGCCCGTTGATAAAACCACCATCTGCGATGTGGCGCACGGGACGGAAGCGGATATCGATGCGGCGGCGCGCGCCGCCTCGGCGGCGTTTGCGGAGTGGCGCGACATGCCAGCGACCGTGCGCCGGAATACGCTGATCAGAATTGCGGAGGGCATTGAGGCGCGCGCCGAAGAGATTGCGCTGTGCGAGTGCTGGGACACGGGCCAAGCCTATAAGTTCATGTCCAAGGCAGCATTGCGCGGGGCTGAAAATTTCCGGTATTTCGCGGATCAGGTGGTGCAGGCCCGCGACGGCCAGCATCTTAAATCGCCGACTTTGATGAATGTTACATCGCGTGTCCCGATTGGTCCGGTCGGTGTCATTACGCCTTGGAATACCCCGTTTATGCTGTCGACATGGAAGATCGCACCGGCGCTGGCGGCGGGTTGCACGGTCGTGCATAAGCCGGCGGAAGCGTCGCCGTTGACCGCGCGCCTGTTGGTGGAAATCGCCGAAGAAGCGGGCCTGCCGCCGGGCGTTCTCAATACCGTCAACGGGTTTGGCGAAGGAGCGGGCAGGGCATTGTGCGAGCATCCGGCAATCAGGGCCATCGCGTTTGTCGGTGAAAGCCGGACGGGCAGCATGATCGTCAAACAGGGGGCGGATACCCTGAAGCGCAATCATCTGGAGTTGGGCGGCAAAAACCCCGTGATCGTGTTCGATGATGCGGACCTGGAACGCGCCCTCGATGCGGTGATCTTTATGATCTATTCGATCAACGGCGAGCGGTGCACGTCATCGTCGCGGTTGTTGATTCAAGATACGGTGCGCGAAAAATTCGAGGCCAAACTCGTCGAGCGCGTCAACAGTATCAGGGTCGGCCACCCCCTCGACCCCGCGACCGAAGTCGGGCCGTTGGTGTCCGCCGAGCATTTCAGCAAGGTCACGGGTTATTTCGATATCGCCAGACAAGACGGTGCAACCGTTGCGGCGGGCGGTGAGGTGGCGGGTAATGCGGGATACTTTATCCGGCCTACGCTGTTCACGAATGCCAATAACCGGATGCGCATTGCGCAGGAAGAAATTTTCGGACCGGTTCTGACCTCGATCCCGTTCAGCACTGAGGAAGAGGCGTTGGAGATTGCGAATGATATCCCCTACGGCCTGACGGGGTATGTCTGGACCAACGATCTTACCCGCGCATTGCGTTTTACCGACAGGCTGGAGGCGGGAATGATCTGGGTGAATTCCGAGAATGTCCGCCATCTGCCGACGCCGTTCGGCGGGGTCAAGGCCAGTGGCATTGGCCGTGATGGCGGCGATTGGTCGTTTGATTTTTATATGGAGCAAAAGCATGTCGGCTTTGCCCTCGGGCAGCACAAAATTACGAA
>CALGNW010000263.1 GCA_937958345.1 uncultured Neomegalonema sp.
TGTCTGAATGCCGACGGCGCGGTCTGGTCGCCTGATGCGAACGAGAAAACCCGGATCGTCAGCATCCGCGAGGCGTTCGGCCTGATCGGCCTGATGCTGGCCGTGACCGCCCCCGGTGTCCTGTCCCAATCCATGCCCGCCCCCGCCGCGTTCGGCTGGGTCGCCGTCATGCTGTTGGTGTTCATGGCGCTGGCAATGATTCCATTTGCGGGATGGCGGCGGCGCAATCCCGTCGGGACACAGCCGGTCAGCGCCAGCGGATCCCTGTGGCAGATTCTCAGGACCGCCTCGCCCGAGACGCGCTGGTTCTTTCTGGTATACGGCGTCAGCATGCTGGCCTCTTCGATCCCCGCGTTGCTGGTCCTGTTCTTCATCCGCGACCGGCTGGATGCCGAGGTTTACGCGGGCCTGTTTCTGCTCACGTACTTTATTGCGGGGGCCATCGGCACGGCCCTCTGGCGGTGGGTCAGCGTTCGGACCGGAAAATCCCGCGCATGGGCGATCTCAATGGGGTTGGCCATTGTCAGCTTTGTCTGGGCGTCCCTGCTGGGCGCAGGCGACATCGTTCCGTTCGTGGTGATCTGCGCGCTGTCAGGGGTCGCATTCGGCGCTGATCTTGTACTGCCGCCCTCGATCCTTGCCGATCGCCTGCAAACCGAAGTTCGCGAAGATCGCGCCGCCGCCCATTTCGGCGTGCTGGCGTTTGAGGCAAAGGCCGCGCTGGCGCTGGGGTCCGCGATTGTGTTGCCCGCCCTCGGCGCGGTCGGTTTTGTCCCCGCAGGCGAAAACGACCGGACCGCCCTGATCGCGCTCAGCCTCGCCTATGCGGCGATTCCGTGCCTGATCAAGATTATCGCGCTGGTTTTGCTATGGCGCGCGCCGGCCCCTGATGCTGCACTGCACACGCCCTAGCAACCGGCACACAGCAACATCCGCGACTCAATATGTCGTTTTGGGGCTTGCCTGCACGAAAAGCCTCGCGTCAGGTGAGGGCAAAGTTTTTGCGGAGTGCTCCCATGAAGAATACGGCTCAGGCGGTTGTAATCGGCGGCGGTGTCGTCGGCTGTTCGATCCTTTACCACCTTGCGAAAGGCGGCATGACAGATGTGATGCTGCTGGAGCGCGATGTGCTGACATGCGGGTCGTCGTGGCATGCCGCCGGAGGGTTTCACACGATCAACGGCGATCCGAACGTCGCCAAGCTGCAAAAATACACAATCGATCTTTACAAAGAGATCGAGGAGCTGTCGGGCCAGTCCTGCGGCGTCCACCAGACGGGCGGCATCATGCTTGCCTCGGACGATCAGCGGATGGAATGGCTGCGCATGTCGCTGGCGCGCGGCAAGTATCTGGGGCTGGACCTGCGCGAGATGAGCCTGGACGAGGCCGCCGAGGTCAATCCGTTCTTCGACAAATCCAAATTCGTCGGCGCGATCTATGATCCGCTGGACGGCCACCTAGACCCTTACGGCGTCACGCATGCCTATGCGAAATCCGCCAAAAAGCTGGGCGCGGCCATCCATGAAAAAACCAAGGTCGAAGACACCTATCCCAACGGCGACGGAACGTGGACGGTCGTGACCAATCAGGGCAATATCCACACTGAGAATGTCGTCAACGCAGGCGGTCTTTGGGCGCGCGAGGTAGGCCGGATGGCCGGGCTGGAACTGCCCATCCTCGCGATGGAGCACCACTATCTGCTGACCGACGAGGTTCCCGGCGTCAAAGAATTCAACGACCGCACGGGGCGCGAGATCGGCCACGCCGTCGATTTCTCCGCCGAGCTTTACACACGGCAGGAACGCGACGGCGTCCTGATCGGCACATACGAGAAAAACTGCAAACCGTGGATGCCGTCAGAGACGCCGTGGAACTTCGGCTCGGAACTGCTGGAGCCGAACTACGACAGGATCATGCCGAGCCTTGAGAAGATTTTCGAACACTTCCCTGCCTTTGCCGATGCCGGTGTCCGTCAGGCGGTGAACGGTCCGTTCGTCTTCGGACCCGACGGCAACCCGATGATCGGACCGATGCGCGGGATGCCCGGTTATTGGTGTGCGGTCGCGATTATGGCAGGGTTCAGCCAGGGCGGCGGCGTCGGCCTGTCGCTTGCCAACTGGATGATCCACGGCGACCCCGGCGCGGATATCTGGGCCATGGACATCGCGCGCTATGGTGACTGGACCACGATGAAATACGCCAACAAGAAAGTGCGCGAGAACTACTCCCGCCGTTTTCAGATCAAATTCCCCAACGAAGAACTCTGGGCTGCACGTCCCGGCAAAACCACACCGGTCTATGACAAGCTGCTGGCGGCGGGCGCACAGATGGGCGACGCATGGGGGGTCGAAGTGCCGCTGTGGTATGCGCCGGAAGGCGTGACCGACGAGCACTCGTTCCGCCGCTCTGCCGATTTCGACCATGTCGGTGCCGAATGCAAGGCGCTGCGCGACGGCGTCGGGCTGGTCGAGGCCTCCAGTTTTGCCAAATACATCGTGACAGGGGCTGGGGCCGAGGCATGGCTGGACAAAATGCTGGCCTGTAAAATCCCGGCGCCGGGGCGGATGACACTCGCGCCGATGCTGAAGGAAGACGGGAATGTTATCGGCGATTTCAGTCTTGCCAATCTGACAAAGCCCGTCGCGGGTTCGTCCAAGGGCAGCGCCGCCGTCGGGGACGGCAACCCGCTGACCGCCGCCGACGAAGGCCCGCGCTTTCTGATCCTCGGGTCGGGCAATGCCGAGACGTATCACATGCGCTGGTTCCTCAAGCATCTGCCCGATGACGGGTCGGTACATGTGGATGCACTGGGGCTGGGCATGTGCGGTCTGTCGATTGCCGGTCCGAAATCGCGCGACCTGCTGGCGGCGGTGGCCGACCAGGACGTGTCTCACGACGCCATGAAGTTCATGGATATTCGCGAGATGACGCTCGACGGTATTCCTTGCATTGTTGGCCGTGTCAGCTTTACCGGCGATCTGGGTTACGAAATCTGGATGAAGCCGGAATACCAGCGCACGCTCTATGATCTGCTGCATCAACACGGTGCGGATCACGGCATTCGCAACGTCGGCATGCGGGCGTTCTTGTCTTTGCGGTTGGAGAAAAAATTCGGCACATGGGGCCGCGAATACCGTCCGATCTATTCACCGGTCGAGTGCGGGTTGGATCGTTTCTGTTCCACCAAGAAAGATGCGGATTACATTGGCCGCGCCGCGTTCGAGGCGGCAAAGGCCGAGGGCGGCACGCTGCGCCTGAAGGCCTTCATCGTCGATGCCGATGACGCGGACCCGATTGGCGACGAACCGATCTATCACAAGGGCGGTGACACGGCGGTCGGCTGGGTAACCTCGGGCGGATTTGCCCATGCTGCGGGTGCATCGGTGGCGATGGGATATATCGACAAGAACGCGGCAGGCGATACCGGCGAGGGAAATTTCGAAATCGAAATCCTCGGCAAACGCCGCAAAGCCCGCATCGAAGAAATCCCGTTATTTGATCCCAACGGTTCAAGAATGCGAAGTTAACTCCGCATTCTTGAACCGACTGAATGACAGGTAAGCAAAAACCTCTCGCGGCAAGTGGTTCTGCCGTCAAAGGCCATGCGGATATCGCGTCACATCGCTGAATTGCGGGGTGCTGAACCTCGCCTTTCACAATTTTTTTTCACCGCCTGAAACCCCTGCCTGACGCGACGTCGCGGCAAGATTTCAGACATGATGAAAGCGGCTCTTGCAGAATTATTTCGGAACGAGTTTCGACTCGGTCCGTTCTTTCGGTGTGCAGCGCATCACTCGCGCCGTCATTGATGAAAGGAAGAACAATGCTGATCCGTAAACCTCTTATCGCCGCTACTCTGGGTGCGGCAATCGCCGCCTCCGCCGTACCGGCCCTCGCGAACAGCGCGTCGGTTTCTTTCACGACAGGTTACACGACGTTCGTCTCTCCGGGTTATGCCGCACCGGCATACATCGCACCGTCGCCAGCGGCTCCGGCTTATCTTCCGGTCTATGACCGCAAGGCCGAGCGCAAGGCGGAACGAAAAGCCCGACGCGAGTATCGACGGGAACTGCGTAAAGAACGCCGCGCCGAGCGCAGGGCGGACCGCCGCGCCGAACGCTTTTACGAACCCGCGCCGCAGGTTTACGCGTACCCATCGCCGGTCATCGTCGCACCGCAACCGCGCGTTTACACAGCGCCGCCAAGCATCGGTTTCAGTCTGACATTCGATTAGAATCCCGGCAGTCTGAAATCTGCGCGCCGCTCCGAAAGGGGCGGCGTTTTTTTGTTGGAAATTTTCGAACCTATTTTACGGAAAACGTGATGTGACAATCTGTTCAATCTCGGCCACGCTCTCTTTACCAGAAAAGGGGAGGCGACTTATGCGCATTGCATTACTCACCGCACTGATTGCTGTTGCGCCGCTCGGCGCGCAGGCGGCAACCGAGGGTAAGCGGGTTTCGCTGAAGGGCGAGTTGATCGACACGTGGTGTTATTTTTCCGGCGTGATGGGCGGCCCTGATGCCGTGGTCGGGTCGGCTCATCATACCTGCGCCATGTGGTGCGCAGCAGGCGGAATTCCGGTCGGGATGCTGGGCGAGGACGGCGAGGTTTATATGATCCTCAAGCTGCCCGACGACGACACCTCCGCAGGCGGCGACACGTTCATCGAACTGACCAACGACCAAATCGAAGCCGAAGGCATGATGTACGAGCGTGACGGCCTGAAATACCTCGTCGTCTCGGAGGTTACCTCGAATGACGGTGTCGCGAGCCTGACGCACGAGGATTACGGCGTAATCCCCGGATTTGCGATTCCGAAAAAGAAAATCGAAGCCGTGACGGGAGAACCCCAATGATCCGTTCTGCCATCATAGCCGCGCTGCTCTGCGCCCCTCTGTTTGTCGCTGCGCCCGCTCTGGC
>CALGNW010000264.1 GCA_937958345.1 uncultured Neomegalonema sp.
GGAAGGCCGGGCGCTCCGGCCTTCCTTATGATCGTTACATCTTGGCCGGAACGATCAGGCCGCAAGCGATGCGCCCGCCGGCACCGCCGATCGGTTGGCTTTTGTGATCGTCCGGTGCTTCGTGGATGATGAACGTCGATCCATCCGCATCAAGCAGGTTGTGATCACCGCCTGACAGGGAAACGCGGGTTGAGAAGGCTTCCATCTCGCCGATGCCATCGGCGCCGATAAAGATGTTGGGAATATTACCCGCCTCAGGCCCCGCCGGGTTAAGAAGACCGTGGCCGCCGTCGACTTTGCCGACATGCCCCTTGGCTGACTTGAATCCGGTCGAAGCATCGCAGGAGGCGTGGCTGTGGATATGCAGTCCCTTCTTGCCCGGGGGCAGGCCCTCGACCCGGATATGCATCAGCACGCCGCCTGCTCCCTCGACCATCGCGGCTGTGCCGACCTGTGTACCGTCAATGCTGAAGATATCGGCACGGGCCGCCGGCATTTCGGAGTGGACGCCGGCAAAAGAAGGAGACGCGAGGGCGCAAAGCGTGAGAAGTGTGGCAATCGAACGTTTCATTGTGTGGGTATCCTTGACTTTTATCGATGGCTGTCGAATGCCGGAACATCCGTACACCGCTGAACGCGTGTGAACCTAAGGATCTCGGCAATACGGTGATGGGCTTCGGGTTACCGCTGCCACATCGCATCTGGAATGAGTAAGACACGGAAAACTGGCGCTTTATTCGATGGTATTTAGAAAAAATCCGGGGATGACCCTGCGCGACGATATCGAGCGGCATGTGCCGGCGATCTGGCGATTCTCTCTGTCACTCTCGGGCAGGCCGGATGTCGCGGATGACCTGACGCAGGCGACCTGTGTGCGAGCCCTGGAAAAGGAGCACCAATTTAAAGGGGACCGTCCCGCCATCGGATGGCTCGTGACGATCTGCCGGTCTATCTGGCTTAACGAGTTGCGGTCGCATGCCGTGCGCAAGACTGGCGGCATGGAGACGGCGAAGCCCGAAGACCTGATTGACCGCAGCAATAATACAGAAATGAATATTCTCGCGTCTCAGGTGTATACGAGGATTATGACACTGCCAGAAGCGCAGAGGGCGACCGTGGAACTCGTATATGTACAGCAATTCAGTTACAGTGAAGCGTCCAAGATTCTCGATGTGCCGATCGGAACGATCATGAGCCGCCTTTCCACTGCCCGCACCGCGCTGGCCGATCTGAAGGACGACGGACACACATCAAAGAAAGGGCGGGCACGATGACCCATTCTGACGAATCGCTCCGGCAGTATCTTGACGGAAACACAACGGATGCACAGGCCGCTGCCATCGAGGCGGCACTCGAATCAGACCCCGCTCTGGAACGCCGTCTGATGGCGCTTGATCCTTATGCGGGGATGGTAGCAGACGCTTTCGGGACGCTGCCCGGCGACGAACGGATCAAACATCTGCGCGCCGCCATTCCGGTGCAGCAGATAAACCGCCGCGTTCTGTCTTGGGCGTCGGGCGCCGCGATGGCGGCATCCCTAGCCTTTGGTGTCGTATTCGGCGCTCAGGTCTGGCCGGGCGGGCAGTCGGCGTCGGCGGACTGGCGGATGGAGGTTGCGCGGTATCAGGCGCTCTACGTCCCTGACACGGTTGCACACCTGTCCTCAGCCGATGGGAAGCTCGCGACCGAGTTGGACCGCGCCGCCGCCGCCGTCGGCCTGTCTCTTCCGGTTGACGCGCTCGCCAATGTCGAAGGGCTGATCCTGCGCCGGGCGCAGGTGCTCGGTTTCGAGGGCGAGGCGCTGATCCAGCTTGCTTATACCGATGCGGCGGGCACACCCTTCGCTCTGTGCATCATGTCCCGTAAAGATGACGGAGACGGCGCGGAAACGCTCGCCGGCATGTCGACCTATTCATGGACGGAGCAGGATCACAGCTTCATCCTCGTCGCCCGCAATCCCCAGACAGAAGTGAGCCGCCTCGCGAACGCGTTCCGCAATAACATTCTATGAAGCACTGCTCTGCCATTTCAGCGTGAACAGGCTCCGTGCATAATGCCTAACGCCACAATGCACGTCATCTCCGGTGCCGAAGTTCGAGGTCCTCGTTTATTCAGTTGATCGAACGACGAGTGCAAATGGCGAACCGGGCACAGCCCGCCATTTGCGTACCGGATATCTGTGGCGCATATCCGGTGTCTCAGAGGTCAGAAACCACGGTTGTTATTTCTTTTTGGAACCGCCTTTACCGCTCCTGCCGTCCTTGCCGCCTTTATTGCCCCGGCTTTTCGTGCTGGTGCTGGTGCTGGTTGTATCGGTCGTGCGCGTCGTGCCCGGCTCGAAACCGCCTATACCAACCGTCCCGTCGGGAAAGGAAGAAAGAGCACTGGCGGGCGTGCTGAGCAGAGCGGCAGCGATGGCGGCGGGAAGAATGAGGGTATATTTCATCGGGATTACTCCATGTCGCTTGATGTAATTTTCTGCGTGTTCACTCGGTGTCGAGTTCCGCTGAATAAGCACGACAAATTCCCGCCTTCAAATGACGTTGCGTCACGAAGAAATAATGTATGGTCAATGAATAAATCTCAGACGGGGCGCGGGCGCGGCTGTTGATCAGACTTAAAAGCAATAAACCCCTATCTAAGGTCGGTTCATGCCTTTCTGGCCGTACGTTTCTTTTCAATGTCATTCATCCCGGCCAGCGCGGTGCGCGCCGTGGACAGGCGACTCATGATTGTTCCGAGGGGCACTTCGAGGATATCGGCGGCCTCGCTATAGGTAAACTGCTGTACGTAGACGAGTTCCACGGTCGCGCGCTGTGCTTCGGGTAATTCCATGATCTTTGCGTAGACCTGCATGGCGAAGATGCCCGTTTCGGGATCTTCGCGCTGATCGATGAGGTCTACCGCTGTTGCCGTATCCAGACCGCCGGTCTTTCGGGCGGCCTCGGAGCGGAGATCATGGAGCCACAAAGAGCGGCATATCCTGATCAGCAATATGATCACGGGGCGGCCCGGCTGGAATTGTTTCTCACGTTCGAGCGCGTGCAGGCACGTGGCTTGGGTCAGATCGTCGGCGGTGTCGGGATTGCCGGAAATCGACAAGGCAAAGCCCCGGATTGCGGGAACGTATTGTGCAATCTGGCGGCGCAGGCTTCGGGACCTTCCTCTGCTGTAGATCATGGTGCGCTTCGTCCGTTTGCGATGGTATGCGCGCGGTATTCCCACGGATAATTGTACATTCGATAATTTATAAAGAGAGCGATCAAATATTCGTGAGATGTGTGCATGGGCTTCACTGCGCGTTTAATTCAAGTCGTCTTTTTAGACGCGCGGGATGCGGGTTTTATTCGAAAATATAGTTGTCTTTTTGCAAATAAATGAATTGCTCCAGATTGGCACAGCTGCCTAACTTTATTGACAAGTTGTCGCACAATCGCGCCGCGATATACGCCCTTCCAAAAAGGACTTTTCATATGCTTCATGGCATTAATTCCAATCACGTAAATTCCGGATCATCTGCCGCGAGCAACCGCGACTCGTTTGGCACTCTGGCTCGTTCCGCTGATCAATCGCCAAGCGGCGGTGCTCCACGCAGTGAAGGCTCTATCCCGCGCCCAACTGCCGGGTTGAGCGAGTCGGGTCTTACCGGTCGTCCCGCTGCCCCGATCGCCTACAGCGCCGGAGCGGAAGCTCAGGATCGAGGCTCCTCCGCTAGCGAAGCGCACACGCCCACGCCGCGCGGAACGGTTGTCCAGACACTTCTCGGCAGCACCTACAACGTCCCCGCCGATAGTGGGGACAACCGTGGCGGTGTGAATCGCGTCGGTGGCGGATTCGTTGCACCGACCCCCGCAGAAAACACTCAGGTCGGCACCGGCACAACCGAAGACGGCGGAAGGGTTGTCCAGACACTTCTCGGCAGCACCTACTCTTACCCCGCCGAAGATGGCGGAAGGGTTGCCCAGACCCCTCTCGGTGTCACCTACTCCTTCCCCGCCGACAATGATGCCCCGGCCGGCCCGCCCCCTAATACAGTGCCCATCCTGTCCCCTCTCGGCTCGCTAATCTTCGTGCCTGTTGACACCGGCGCGTCCGCGCCAACCGAGACCCCGGGCACCGCAACGGGTGGCGGCGCCACGGGCACCGACACCGCCGGCACGGGCAGCGGTACCCGCGTGACAGCGCGCATTACTCAGGACGAGAACGGTGATCCCATCGTTACCGCGCAGGGCACTCCCGGCAATGCGACGCTGAGGGTCAACGGTCAGGGCGTCGATCTCCAGACCGCCATCAACGATACGGACGGACCC
>CALGNW010000265.1 GCA_937958345.1 uncultured Neomegalonema sp.
CTCTAGGCTAGCGAAAGCGCGAGCGACCCTTTTTCGCGTTGAATGTGGCATAATGACTTCATCGATGAAGCCTTTTTCCGCCGCGACGAACGGATTAGCGAAACGGTCTTCGTATTCTTTTGTCCGCCCCTCGATCTTTTCTTTATCTCCCAACTCGCTGCGGTAAAGAATTTCCGTCGCTCCTTTGGCTCCCATGACAGCAATTTCAGCCGTTGGCCACGCGTAGTTAATATCACCGCCAATATGCTTTGAGCTCATCACGTCGTACGCACCACCATAAGCTTTACGCGTGATAACTGTGACCTTCGGAACCGTAGCCTCCGCAAAAGCGAACAACAACTTAGCGCCGTGTTTAATAATTCCATTATATTCTTGCGCAGTACCCGGAAGGAAGCCGGGAACATCGACGAGCGTCAGCAGCGGAATGTTAAACGCATCGCAGAAACGCACGAAACGCGCGGCTTTTCGGCTTGAGTCAATATCCAAACAACCCGCCAAAACCATCGGTTGGTTCGCCACAACACCGACAGGTTTACCCTCTAGCCGGATAAACCCGGTTATCATGTTTTTCGCGTAAGCTTCTTGAATTTCAAAGAAATCACCCTCGTCGGCAACCTTGTGGATAAGTTCCTTCATATCGTAGGGCATATTCGGGTTTGCGGGGATGAGTGTATCAAGACTCATCTCTACACGCGTAGGTTCATCGTTGAAGGGGCGGAGCGGTGGCTTCTCCCGCGCGCTCAACGGCAAAAAGTCAATCAATCTACGGGTTTGCGCCAATGCTTCGACATCATTCGCAAAGGCCGCATCCGCAACCGACGACTTAGCCGTATGTGTACGCGCGCCGCCTAACTCTTCCGCTGTAACGACTTCATTTGTAACGGTTTTCACCACATCAGGGCCGGTCACAAACATGTACGAACTGTCCTCGACCATGAAGATAAAGTCCGTCATGGCCGGAGAATACACGGCCCCGCCCGCGCAAGGGCCCATAATGACTGAGATTTGAGGCACAACGCCGGATGCCTTCACATTCCGCAAAAACACATCGGCATAACCGGCTAGAGAAGCAACGCCTTCTTGTATCCTCGCCCCTCCGGAATCGTTCAATCCGACAACCGGCGCCCCGTTACGAAGGGCCATATCCATTATTTTACAGATCTTTTGCGCATGTGTTTCAGACAATGATCCGCCAAAGACTGTAAAGTCCTGAGAAAAGACGTAAATCATCCGTCCGTTGACGGTTCCCCAGCCCGTCACCACGCCGTCGCCCATAGGCCGGTCTTTTTCCATACCGAAGTCGGTACAGCGGTGCGCCACGAACATATCGAACTCTTCAAAACTGCCTTCATCGAGTAAAAGTTCGATGCGTTCACGGGCAGTTAGCTTGCCTTTTTCATGTTGCTTATCAATGCGCGCCTGTCCACCGCCGAGCCGGGCCTGCTCGCGTTTCGCTTCAAGTTCGTCAAGGATGGCTTGCATGGGAAAACCCTTCAAAAACGATGGAAAACTCTCAAAATCCGAGGGAAAACTCTCGAAAACACTTGCAAAACTCTGAAATCATCAGGGAAAGCCCGCGCTACATCCGCTCTTGCCCGAACAGGACCCGTCCAAGCAACATAATTTCGCCCTCGGATGACAGCTTTACGACAACGCCCTCGCCCGATCCGACCAGACCGCCGATCAGATCGGCAATGGTTGACGAGTGCGTCACCATCACCAGCGGAGCTGTGGAATTCGAGTGCGCCCCGAGAAATTTCCGCAACCGCGACAGGGTTTCAGATTTGGGACTGCGGTTCTCGGCAAAGGATCGCAAGCCGCGCTCCTCGATCACCGGACCCATCGCCATCAGTTCGGCGGTTTCGATGCACCGGCACCACGGGCTGGTGTAAACCGCCTCGGGCCGTACCCCTCGCGCACGCAACCATGTGCCGATCGCCGCCGCCTGTGCGCGGCCCGCATCATCAAGGTTGCGCTGGGTGCTGCAATTCCGCAGATCAAATCCGGCGGGATCATTATGACCGGGGGCGAGCGCATGGCGCAATATCAGCGCATGCCCCGGCGTCTTCAGCGCCTCGATATAGCTTTCCTGAATCTCCGGCGATGGCGAGATCACAAACTCCGCTGCGTGCAATGGCGCGCTTGCGATCAAAGCAGCCGCGATGAAAAACCGTCTCAGCATATCAGGCATCCCTCGTCAGGTTGATGAGGCGCTCGGCCTCGCCAAAATCAGCCGCCTTTTTCGCGGCGGTTTCGGTGGCCTCTTCGTCCGCGCCCCATTGCTCGATCTGCCAATCGTCATCCAGCCGCGACAAAGACAGCGCGGCGGCGGAATCCAGACGACCGGCAGACACCGCCAATCCCAGCACCAGTGATCCCGATATTGACACGAGATCATGCAGACCCGCGAGCGCAAAGTCATTGTGCGCATCAACCGCCGCCGCCAGTCGCTTCAGGCTTGGTTCGGGTTGCGAGACCGGCATGATACCGGCGGTCAGGATCAGAGGCGCATTGTACGTTTCAACGGCCCATGTCAGCATCGGGTCCCAGCGTTCGGCCTGCCGCGCGATCAGCTCCTCGGGATGCTCGGCGCGATAGCACAGCAAGTCCGACCCGCCATAGGCCGCCACCGTCCCGACCACCGCCGCGCGTTGCGGCGCAATCCCGTCGATCACCGAATTGACGTATCGGGTTTGCGGCATGGCCTTCGGGTTCATGCGCTCGCCCTGTTCGCGCCATTCCTGTGCAACGGCCTCGCCCAGCGCACGGGTCGGCGCGATGAAATCCTGCTTGGCCGGAGTCTTAATCTGCCTGCCATCCAGAGCAACAGAATACCCCCCGCCCCACTCGACAACGGCAACATCTGTCCAAAACCGCTTCGGTCCGCTCATCACAACCCCCTGCGCTATGACAGCGCCGTTTGTATTGCGAAAACGGAACGGGGCAAGTCAAGACGCATGTCAAAGATTAAAGGACACGCTGCCCTGCGCCCGACGCGGGGCCTCCTGACTTTCCGGCTACTCGCGATGGCATAACTTCACCGCGGATCAGCATGCGCGGTGCAAACGATACCAGTCTCAGGGAATTTCCAATCTGGTGCTCCCTCGCTTGTAGCCCATTCCCACCAACAAAGGGCGCGCTCTTTTTCAGGGATAGTTACCATCGGCCAATGTGCGGGCGAATTTAAGCCGGTTCCAACCAGCACAGTCGTGACATCACCATATGTCAAGTTCAGTTGCTCTTGCGTCAAATTTTCCACTTCACTGAACCTCGTTCCTACGACTGACGCATACAGAAAATCCACATCA
>CALGNW010000266.1 GCA_937958345.1 uncultured Neomegalonema sp.
AGACTTGGATTCCAAACCGCGCTAAAGCGTGCTGGACTTGGTCGCGATGTTACGCCCCACGTTTTGAGACACACTTGCGGTACGTGGTTGGCACAGGCAGGCGTTCCGATCTGGCAGGCCGCTGGCTACATGGGTTTGACCGCTGCTGAGTTTGAACGGACTTACGCCCATCATCATCCTGACCACATGAAAGAGGCCAGCGAGGCTATTAGCGCTGCGCTTGGGAAGTACGTTTGATCGTTTCTGTGGCCTTTTCTGTGGCACAGAAAAACGAAACGAAACGGCGAAGACCCGTAAGTCTTTGAAAAGTAAGTGGTGCGGTCGAGAAGACTCGAACTTCCACCCGTGTTACCGGACAGCGACCTCAACGCTGCGCGTCTACCAATTCCGCCACGACCGCACATCTACGTGGTAGGCGCGCTGGTTAGCAAAGGCATGAGGGCTTGTGAAGCGGTTTCTCAGCATTGCGCGTGAAAAATGCGGTTCGCATAGTCCCCGTGCGCGGCCTGAACAGCCGGACGCGCACGGGAGAGCTTTGTATCAGCCCATTTTCCAGGCGATCGCAAAGTTATTGAGGACCGCCCCGACCTGTTCGGCATTTGCGCCGTCCGCCGGTGTCACGATGGCAATAACGCCTTTCTTATCGTCATTTTCGCACCGGATATCAGCCTTGATACCGGCCTTTGACAGCGCCTCGCCATAGACGCGGCGGATCGCCGAGCGGCGCAGATCCGGCTTGAAGATCTTGCCGACATGCGTTTTCGGCAATTCGTCCATCACCTCGGCATAAACCGGCTGGGCCGCGCGCTCGGGGACATTTTCCTTGGCAAAGGCAACCAGTTCTTCTGCCGTGACGCTTTCGCCCTCGTTCAGCTCCAGATAGGCGCAGGGAAGCTCGCCTGCATAGGCGTCGGGCTGGCCGATAACGGCGGCCAGAGCCACCTTGGGGTGCGTCGTCAGCACCTCCTCGACCATACCGGGGTCGATGTTATGACCACCGCGGATAATCAGATCTTTCGCCCGTCCGGTAATCCAGAAATACCCGTCCGGATCAACACGGCCCAAATCGCCCGAGCGCAGCCACTCCTGACCGTCCGGTCCTTTGACAAAGCACTTTTCGCGCGGAATGTCTTTGTAACCGGGGAATACATGCGGTCCGATGATGCAGATTTCGCCGATTTCATCCTCGGCGGCCTCGCCCGTGCAAACGCCATCATCATCGATGAGCAGCATCTTCATGCGCGTGTAGGGCAGCGGAAAGCCGACGGAGCCGATTTTACGCTCGCCATCGGGCGGGTTGACCGAACACACGACAGTCGCCTCGGTCTGCCCGTAGCCTTCGAGGATTTTGATGCCCGTCTTTTGCTCGAACTGCTTAAACAGCTCGACCGGCAAAGGCGCGGACCCGCAGACCGTGTATGTCAGCGAGGACACATCAGCGTCGATCTTGCGCTGGTTCAGCGCCGCAAGCGCGGTTGGTACCGACATGAAAAAGTTGACCTTGTAGCGTTCGACCAGCTTCCAGAAATTGTCGATAACGCCCTCGCCGCGGAATCCGGCGGGGGTCATCAGAATCAGGCGACCGCCATTCATCGGGCAGGTCAGGCCCATCACATACGCGCCGAAACAGTGGAACAGCGGCAACGCGCACAGGATCACGTCGCCCTCGGTCAGCACGCCCTCTTTCACCGTATGGCCGATGAACAGCATGCCGCCGATTTTGTGCGTCGCAAGCTTCGGATCACCCGTCGTACCGCCGGTATGGAAATACGCGGCGACACGGTCGCGTCCGCCCTCGGGGATGGTAAAGGTCAGCTTATCGCCGGGCTGGTCCGCGATTGCCTCGTCCCATTGCAGGATTTTCTTGCCGTGCGAGGTATCGACCTTGGGACGGATCAACGGGATCAGCCATGACAACGGCGGCGAGACATAGCTCCGCATATCGACTTCGATCAGCGTATCCACGGCGGGCGTCGATTTCAGTGCCTCGGCGACATTCTGGGCAATCTCGGTCTTAGGGAACCCGCGCAGCGTGACCACGATTTTGGCGTCGGAATCGCGCAGGATCGAGGCGATCTGAGAGGGTTCCAGCAACGGATTGATCGGGTTGACGATCCCCGATGTCTGCGCAGCAAACATTGCCGCGAGCGTTTCGGGCAGGTTCGGCAGCACCAGCGCCACCGAGTTTGTCTCGTTCGCGCCGAGACTGCGGAACAGGTTCGCCGCACGGGTCGTGATGTCCAACAGCTCGGCATAGGTCCAGTCGTATGCCTTATCCGTCGGTTTTCCCTTGAGCTGGAAGGTAACGGCGGTGTTCGCGGGCCATTTGGCCGCGCCCTCCTCCAGCACCTGATAGGTCGATTCAAGATCGTACCGGTCTTCGAGAGGGGTTTCCTCGTGCCGGGCGATGTCTTCTTTCACCGCCATCCGCATGGTCGCGCCCATAATAACTCTCCCTGATTGACCGCGATTTATCCGCGCGCCGATTGCTTTTCAGGACAGTTACACGGGCCGCAGGGGCGCGCAAGACGCGCCCTTAGGTCAAGTTACAGTGATGTCAGTCTGTGTCTTCGTTTTTGTCGTGCATGATCGGCAACCGGCGCGGGAAAAGCATCCATCCGAGGCCGAAACCGAAGGCAATAGCGGCGAGCAGAACAAGCCAACGCTGGTATTCAAACTGATCGACCATAAAGCCGCCCGGTCCCCAGACGAAGCGGAGCAACAAAGCGACAACAAATGCGCCAAGCGCAACATAAGCCCAGATCAGATCACGTCCGAAAACCGTAAACTGTCTATTTTCACCGTTCATAGCGATGCTCCTTTTCCGTTTCCGAGCAGAGCGTAAACAGAAATTAATGCGCTACGCAACGGCGCGGGACAGGGCACATTGCGACCAAAGCTTTGCGAGGGCCTGAACCAGATGCTCGATATCGGCATCGGTGTGAAGCGGCGACGGCGTGAAGCGCAACCGCTCGGTTCCCTTCGGCACTGTCGGATAATTGATCGGCTGAACGTACACACCGTACTCATCAAGCAGGATATCACTGAGCATTTTGCACTTTGCGGCATCACCGATCATCACCGGAACGATGTGACTCGGGTTCGCAATGTGGGGAATGCCCAAGTCATCCAGTCGCGCACGAAGTGTGGCGACCTGCTTGCGCTGGCGCATCCGCTCCATGCTGCTCTGGCGCAAATGTTTTATTGATGTCAGCGCCCCGGCGGCAACTGCCGGAGGAAGCGCGGTCGTGAAGATAAACCCACTCGCGAATGATCGGATAAAATCGCACATCGAACGCGACCCGGTGATGTATCCGCCCATGACGCCGAATGCTTTGCCCAAGGTTCCTTCGATCAGGCTGACGCGATGCGCAACGCCCTCGCGCTCGGCAACACCGCCGCCCTGCTCGCCGTAAAGGCCGACGCCGTGTACTTCGTCGAGATACGTCATCGCGCCGTATTTCTCTGCCACATCGCATATCGCCGCGATCGGGGCGATATCGCCATCCATCGAATAAACACTCTCGAAAGCCACGATTTTCGGAACATTCGGGTCGGCAGCAGCAAGCTTTGCCTCCAGATCCTCAACATCATTGTGGTTCCAGATGACCTTTTTCGCGCGGGAATGGCGCATGCCTTCGATCATCGATGCGTGGTTGAGCGCATCCGAGAAAATAATGCAGTTTTCAAGACGCGAGCCGAGTGTACCCAGCGCCGCCCAGTTGGACACATATCCCGATGTGAACAGCAGCGCGTCTTCCTTGCCGTGCAGGTCGGCCAACTCGCGTTCGAGCTGGACGTGATGGTGATTCGTGCCGGAAATATTGCGTGTGCCGCCTGCGCCTGCACCGCATTCCTCAAGCGTATCGGACATTGCCTGCAGAACCGCAGGATGCTGGCCCATGCCGAGATAATCGTTCGAGCACCAGACCGTCACCTCGCGCTCGCCGCCCTCGAAGTGGTTGTTTGCCTTGGGGAAGGCCCCGCGACGACGCTCCAGATCGGCAAAAACGCGGTAATTGCCGTCTTCACGCAGCGTATCGAGCTGGGCTTCAAAAAGTTGATCAAAGTTCATGGAGTTTTCCCCGTTCGTAAGCACGCGTCATCGCGATCGGATTATCTTTAGAATTGCCGGGCTTTTGCGGCAACAGCCACTGCCACAATTTTGCGTCAGCGAGCGGAATCACCATCATCCAGTGTTCCAGCAAAGCGAGTGCCGTCAGCGCGGCCAGAAGAGCGAAGCCGACCGCCTCGGCGGAGCCGACCGCCTGCGCGCCCCAACGCTCCAGCCAGCAGCCGGTGGCAAAGGTGAGGATCGTGATCGAAACCGGAAAAAACGAATTCATCGGCGCAATCCGGAAATGGCTGGCCAGATGCTCCATCGGCTTCGGCAGAAAATCGACGTTTATATTCGGCACACCGAGATAGACGTTCAGTTTCGCGCTGATGCGCGCGAAGAACAACACAGCGAAGGTCCATACACCGAACAGGTTTTCCGCACCCCGACTGACCAGAACCAGCGCAATCATAATCGCGATCAGCGCGACCTCTGAATACGCGACCGTGCCCCATGCGCGCAGGAAACGTTCCCATGCCGGGATGTCGGGCGGGCAGGAATAGGTGTTCGGGCCACTGATGATCCCGCAGAGGAAGGCCAGTTCAAACCATCCCCAAATCAGGATCACCGACCCGAAGGCGCCGTAGATTGACCAGACACCCGTGCTGTCCAGTGTCTGCCAAAAGCCCCAGCACCCAAGCGCAAGCACCGGCAGCGAAACCAGCGTCAGCGCCAGATGCGACATACCCAGGCCGTGATCCGCGCGCTTCACCCCCAGCAGGATCAGTCCGGTGGAGAACCACCAGACGATCAGGGCGGCAACAGCCGCAACCCAGGGAATATGAAGCCAGTCGGTCATTTACGCCTCAGTAAGCCGGAACAAGGTGGCTGCTCTCCGGCACGACGTTTTTCTTTGCCGGCAGAAGATACAGTCCCACAAAGTTCTTGGCGACGCGAAGGCTTGCAACCTGCTTGCCGAAGAACCCGCCGATACCGCCGCGGCGTTTCGCACTGTCGAGATCGGTAAACGCGGCCCTCAGACGCACAAGACCGGCTTCCCATCGCGGATTTTCGAGGTCGAGTTCAAGCGGGAAGATCTGCTTGGAAATCTCGGATGTCACGCGCAGGACTTCGCGGTCATATTCGTCAATGTCGATACCGAGCGCCTTGTGGAAGGCCGGACGCTGGTGATCGCGAACGCACATCACCGAAAAGACGGCGACGAGGAAGAACTTGATCCACAGTTTGTTATAGCCCGAGGTCAGTTTCGGGTCCGTGCGCATCAGCAACGCAAACGCCTCGCCGTGGCTGAACTCGTCGTTGCACCATTCTTCGAACCACTTGAAGATCGGGTGGATCATCTTGTCGGGGTTCTTTTCGAGATGGCGATAGATCGTGATGTAACGCGCATAGCCGATTTTTTCGGACAGGTACGTCGCGTAATAAATGAACTTCGGCTTGAAATAGGTGTATTTCTTGGCCTTGGTCAGAAAGCCGAGGTTCACGCCGATACCGGCCTCGCGCAGGGCATCATTGATGAAACCGGCGTGGCGGGCCTCGTCGCGGGACATATAGCTGAACAACTCGCAGATGTCGGGGTTCGTGCCGCGGCGCTTCATTTCCTTATACAGCACACAACCGGAAAATTCAGCGGTCAGCGACGATACGAGAAAGTCGATCAGCTCTTTTTTAAGCTCGGGTTCCATGCCCTCCCAGTCGATCTCGTCCCAAGCATCGGTCTTTTTGAAGTGCTTTTTGTTCGGGTCCGACTTCATCTGGGCGATCAGACGGTCCCATTCCCCGCGTACCGGCGATACGTCGATCCGGTCCATTTCGTCGAAATCGGTCGTGTAGAAACGGGGATCGAGCAGCGTTGTCTCGGCTGCCATCTCGGTCGTTTCGGTCACAACATGCTTGCGCAACGGCGATTTGACCTGCTGCGGGTTGGTGAATTCTGTTGAAGCATTCATAGCGTCACCTCCTCGGAGAATGCGAATTCGCACAGCTCCATGAATTCAAGATTGCCGGTCATCCGCGTCCACTGGCGTTTGATCCAACCCGCGCGGGTAATCGTTGCCGTCCGCGCCTCGCTGATCACTTCGCCATAGGCGGCCAGAACCGGCTTGCCGTGGACGAGCACCTCGTCACCCGGATGCACAACCGCACCGTTGTCAAAGCGTACATGGGCGTGAAGGCTTTCAAAAACATGCGACACTTCGACCGTACAGGGCGCTGTTTCAGTTCGTCTGGAAAACATTATCGTGTCCTCCCTCATTCTTCGAGCAGCTGCGCGAAAGCCGCTGCGTTATCATGTCCGAAACCAAACAGTTCGGCCTTCCATCCCGTTGCGTCATCAACCAACGCAAGCCGACCATCAACATACCGAACCACCCTGACGGGAGCGTTTTCCGATACGCCGTGATTGCCACGCACGCGGGCAAGTGCTCGCGAAACACCTGCGATGAAACCGCCTTGCGTCGGGTCGAGATCGGCTACCATTGTGCCGTCGATATCGACGACTCGCGCCGACCCATCCATCTTTGCGAAGATTTGCACGGATCTCTGGGTTTTGACTGCGACATCTTGAGGCGGCAAGGCACTTAACGGGTGATTTGTCCAACTGGCAAAAGCCGTCACCAGCAGGGTTATCGCCATCAGGCCGAACATCGCACGCACCAGAACCCGCGGGATCATCTCGCGGTCCCGCTTTTCAAGCGTTGCCGTAGCGGCATGCTGGTTCAGCATCATGTTATCGGCCATCGCGCGCGTTCCTTCTTATTCAGCCGCGACCAGCGCGGCAGCGGCGCGTTCTTCGACACGCGACGAGGACACCGTGACATGGGCCTGCGCAGCGTCAGCGAGGATTTGGGCAACCTTCTCCGCATCGGGGATCGAGCGCAACGCGGGTTGCGGGCGGGCGATGTACCAGGGGCGGACATGGGGCCAGCATACAAGATACGAAAACTTGGTCGATCCGATCAGATCCAGGGCAATCGTACCCGTACCGTTCTTACGCACACCCAGATCAGCCGAACCGACCCATTTGTACGGCAGGTTCAGCGTCACGGTCAGCGCCGCGCCGATGCGCATGGCCACGCGGCGGTTGGTGATCGTGTAGACGGTGGTCTTCGCCTGAACGAGCGCGATGAGATACAGCAGCCCCAGCGCGATCCCGCCCATCACCAGAAAAGGAACGCCCGCACGCCAATCGACAGGCGCGCCGCCCGTGCCGGTGTTCAGGATGCTCCATCCGGCCATAACCGCGAAATACCCGGCAATCCACCGCGTCTTGAAGGCATCGCGAGCCAGACCGAGCCAGCTCGGCGCGCCCTGCCACAAAATGCGTTCGCCCTCGGGCGGGACTTCAGGCAGGCCGCGGATCGGTTCAACGGCAAAATCGTCATGGTCGTGAGACACGGTAGCGCCCTCCTTAAACCAGCGGCCCGATACGCGATTCAACCGCGTAGAGTTTGCCGCCTGCGTAGTAGCCGCAGATTTTTTCTTCTTCGAGCATCGTTACCTGCGTCGGCGAGGCGATGGTCGGCACATTGGGGAAATGACGCCCCTGAATAGACAGAACCGTCACGCGGTCTTTTCTGATCCGCGCAATCTGCATCGGGATCAGGCGCGAACCGCCACCGGAAAGCTCAAGCTCGAGATAACGGACGAGTTGCTCGGGTTCGTCGATCCACATATCGGAGATTGTTCCGACAACCTCGCCGTCCTGCGCCTCGACCGGCAGACCGCGCGGGTCGCGTCCGGCGGAAACGTGGAACTGTTCGGCCTTTGCCATCGGCACGATCTTCGGATGACCGGCGGCATCAATTTCGGGAATATCCCGGCGCTCCGCCCACGAGGCGGGACCGACGCCGTCCAGCATCGGATCGCCTGTCGGCTCAAACGGCGAGCCCGCAGACGGTGCAGTCGCCCGCAAGGCAAGCTCGCGCTGGTCGCCGTCGTTCTTGGCGGGAACGGTAATTTCGCCGCGGCCATGGGGCAGCTTGAAGGTCTTTTTCTTCGGCAGAGGAAACGGCCCCTGGTTCGGGGCAGGCGAGCCGTCCTCGGTTTCCATCGGATAGCCTTCGCGCATATTCTCGCGCTGCAGGTAAATCACCAGACCGGCAAAAAACAGCCAGAACAGATACAACAGGACCTGCGCTAGATCGATGTGGCCGGCGATGGTTGATGTGATATCCATGATGGTCTCCTAAAGCCGTTCAGGTCGGGAATTCGGAAAGGCCGATCTTTGCGGCCTGTGTTTCTTGGGATCGTGCGGATCGCGACAAAGGTCCGATCAGCACAAGCGTAACAATCAGCAGAACGATCTCTGCCTGATAGACAATCGAGTACGCGAACGAGGGCTGTGATACCGCGTCGGGCAGATATCCGGCCTGTATAAGCACGGACATGCCGTCGCGCAGCGCACCGCCGAGGACAACACCCAGCCCGATCGCCGTCGCCTGCGCCGCGCCCCATGCACCCAGCGCAAGACCGCGCCCCGCATTTCCGGCAACGGGCATGGTCATCGCAGCCGTCAGCATCGCCACCGCGAACAGACCCGCGCCGAATCCGATCATCAATGCGCCGGCGAAAAAGACGGGGTTCCATCCGACAAAGCCGGAGGCGATAACAACGGTGAATGCGGCAATGCCCGCGATAACGCCGCGCGCAGCCATTGCGCAGGGCGTGACACCCTTTGCCAGCCAATGCGCAGCAACGGCAAAGGCGGCCAGCGCGCCGAGGGACCAGATCGCCGTCAGATAGGTGGTCGATGAAACGCTCAGGCCGAGGATTTCGCCGCCGTAAGGTTCGAGCAGGACATCCTGCATGGAAAACGCACATGTGCCGAGAGCGACGATCAGCAACAGCCGTCCGGCCATGCCCCCGCCGGCAAAATCAGCCCACGCATCCGAGAATTTAGGCTTTGGCGCGGTGCGCTCCGCCTTGGTCATCGGGCGCATCGATTCCTGTTTCCAGACCGCCGCGATATTCAGCAGCAGCGTAACGACCGCCGTGCCCTGAATGACCTGAACCAACCGCATCTCGGAGAAATTTTCCAGCAGCGCGCCGACGATGACTGCGGAAATACCGATCCCCAGCAGAAACATCATATACAGCAGCGCAACGACGCGCGGGCGCGTCTCGTCGGTGGCCTGATCGCTGGCCAATGCCAGGCCCGCCGTTTGGGTCATGTGCAGGCCGACACCGGTCATCAGAAACGCCAGCGCCGCCAGAACCTCGCCCGACCATGACGGGCCGAGTTCCTGACTGCCCGACAGGATCAGAATGGCGAAGGGCATGATCGAGAGGCCGCCGAACTGCCACAGCGACCCGAACCAGATATACGGCACACGCTTCCATCCGATTGCAGAGCGATAGTTATCGGACCGGAACCCGAGCAGCGCCCGGAACGGTGCGATCAGAACCGGCAACGCGACCATCATCGCGACCAGTAATGCCGGGACGCTTAATTCGACGATCATCACACGGTTGAGCGTACCCAACAGCATCGCGGTCGCGAGGCCGCACGAGATTTGAAACAGCGAAAGCCGCAACAGCCGTTTGAGCGGAAGCCCGTCGGACCCCGCATCCGCGAACGGAAGCATGCTCAACTTGAACTGGGTCAGAGGGTGGGCTTCGCGCTCGGCCATTAGCGCAGTTCCATCGCTTGGGATTTGTAAAATCCGGTCGAGACACGGCCTACTTCCGCCAGCGTGCTGCTCGACGTCTCCGGCAATTTCCGCAATTCGCGTTCGAGACGCGGAATGCTTTGCGGGACAATCGCGGGTGAGCGGTCGCTGCGAGGAAACGCCTTTCCGGCAATGTGCATCGCGGTCAGCATCGGCGTCTTGGGCGCAACCGTAAAGACAACCGTCTCGGAGGTGCGGGCGCGCAGGTTGGCAAGCGCAGCCGCAATATCGGCGGGCGCATAATGGATCAGGCTGTCCATCGCGACGACGTAATCAAACGATCCCCATGACGGGTCCAGCATATCGCCCGCCTCGAACCGGATCGACGGCAGCAGAGCCGCTGGCGTGCGGTCGCGCGCCACATCGAGCAGGTTCGGCGAGATGTCGATTCCGACAACATCCCCGCCGCGTTCGGCTAGCGCCGCACTGAGGCCGCCGACACCGCAACCGGCATCAAGCACACGCGCACCGTGCAGGTCTTCGGGCAAACGCGACAGCAGGATCGCGCGCATTTCGTCGCGGCCTGCGCGCACCGTCTGGCGAATACGCGATACCGGCGCATCGGACGTAAGCTGTGCCCACGTCTTTGCCGCCGTGCGGTCGAAATACGTCGTCAGACGTTCGCGGGTTTCTGTGTAGGAATCAGCCATTAATCGAACCCGAGCAGTTCAAAGATTTCCCGGTCGGGCAGCGATTCAGGGGCCATCGGCTCCGTGCCGTTCCAAAGGACTTCCGCAAGGCGGATGTATTCTTTTTGCACCGCGATGATGTCTTCATCCGGGTCCATCTCGAACAGCGTCTTCTTCTTCAGACGCGAGCGGCGGATGGCGTCCAGATCGGGCAGGTGCGCGAGGCGGTTAAATCCGACCGTCTTGCAATAGCGGTCAACCTCGTCGGTTTCTTTCGACCGGTTCGCGATGCAGCCCGCAAGGCGCACGTTATAGTTTTTCGACTTGGCCTGAACCGCCTGAATGATCCGGTTCATCGCGTAGATCGAGTCAAAATCGTTCGCCGTCACGATCAGCGCACGGTCCGCATGCTGCAACGGTGTCGCGAAACCGCCGCAGACGACATCACCGAGAACGTCGAAGATCACAACATCGGTGTCATCGAGCAGATGATGCTGTTTGAGCAGCTTTACCGTCTGGCCGACAACGTAACCGCCACAGCCGGTTCCGGCAGGCGGACCGCCAGCCTCGACGCATTTAACGCCGTTGTACCCCTCGTAGACATAGTCCTCGGGGCGGAGTTCTTCGGAGTGGAAATCAACCTCTTTCAACGTGTCGATCACCGTCGGCACAAGACGCCCGGTCAGCGTGAAAGTGGAGTCGTGTTTCGGATCACAACCGATTTGCAGGACGCGGTGGCCCAGCTTGCTGAACGCAGCCGACAGGTTCGACGACGTTGTCGATTTGCCGATGCCGCCCTTGCCGTAAACGGCGAAAACCTTGGCGGTATCAATCTTCATCGACGGGTCCATCTGGACCTGAACCGATCCTTCCCCATCCGCACCGCGTGGCAGAATTGGCGGGGCATCCATATCAAGCGGGCTCATGGGAGCCTCCTTTCAAGCGGCGCAGTCATTCTGCCGCAATTCCTATGCCTTCGAGTCGGTCTTCCAACTCGTTCGCACCTTGACGCAGGGCTTCCAGCGTCTCGGCGTCGGGGTTCCAGTAATTCCGTTCGTGCGCTTCCAGCAGGCGGTTCGCGACCCGCGAACTGGCCGCCGGATTCAAATCGGCAAGCCGGCGGCGCATGTCTTCATCAAGGATGAATGTCTCGCTGAGGCGGGTATAGACCCACGGGTCAATCTCGCCCGTCGTTGCCGACCAGCCGAGGGTGTTTTTGACCTGTGCATCAATCTGTACGACGCCTTCGCTGCCGTGTTTCAGCATGCCCTCGAACCATTTCGGGTTCAGCGAGCGGCTGCGCGTTTCAAGCGCGACCTGTTCCTTGAGCGTGCGGATTTTGCCGTCGCCCTTGGTCGTGTCGCTGATATAAACCGCTGCCTCTTTGCCGCGCGCGCGTTTGACGGCGCGGGAAATGCCGCCAAGCGTATCGAAGTAGTGATCGACCGTGGTCACGCCCAATTCGACACTTTCGAGGTTCTGATAAGCCAGCTCGACGTCTTCGAGCGCGGTCTTGAGCAACGCGCCCTGCTGCGCACATTTTCCGTTGCGGCCATAGGCAAAGCTTTTGCGTTTTTCATATGCGTCGGCGAGTTCTTCCTCGTCATCCCACGCCCCTGAATCAATCAGCTGATTGACGTTCGAGCCATAGGCGCCCTCGGCGTTCGAGAAGACGCGCAGCGCCGCCGTTTCCAGATCGACGCCCATCCGTTCGGCATAATCCAGCGCGTGGGCACGGATGTAGTTTTGCCCGAGCGGCTCGTCGGCGGCGGCGCAGATATACGCGGCCTCGGCCAGCAGTTTGGTTTGAAGCGGCAGTAAATCGCGGAAGATGCCCGACAGCGTCATCACAACATCGATGCGCGGGCGGCCCAGTTCTTCGAGCGACACCAGCTCGGCCCCGCACAGGCGTCCATAATTATCAAAACGCGGCTTTGTGCCCATCAGCGCAAGAGCCTGCGCCAGCGGCGCACCGTCGGATTTAATATTGTCCGATCCCCAAAGCACCAGTGCGACACTGTGCGGAACGGATTGGTGACGGTCGATCAACCGCTGTGCCTGACGCGCGCCGTCCTGCATCGCAAAGGCCGTCGGCATACGGAACGGATCGAAGGCATGCAGGTTGCGGCCCGTCGGCAAAACATCGGGCGAGCGGATCAGGTCGCCGCCGGGAGCGGGCGGCGTGAAACCGCCTGCCAAAGCGTGCATCAGGGCGGGCAATTCGGTGTCGTCATCAAACGCAGCCTCGGCGCGCTCGATTGCCTCCTCGGTTGCCTGCGCCTCGATCATCGCCTCGCGGTATGCGGCACGTTTTTCGCGGGCGACCGGCGCACCGACAACATGCAGACCGTCAGGGATCAGCGCGCTTTCCGTTTCCAGCACTTTGACCCACAGCGTTGCCGGATCGCCCTCGTATTCAAGATCAACCGCCTCGGCCTGATCCGAGATCAACGCGCGCAGCTCGGGTTCTTCTTCGGCACCGGGGGCAAGGCCGCGCCATTGCTGTAGCGAGTCCTTGAGGTCGAGCAGACCCTTGTACAGGCCCGCCTTCGACAGAGGCGGCGTCAGGTGCGAAATCATCACCGCACCCGAGCGGCGTTTGGCCAGCGTGCCCTCGGACGGGTTGTTCAGCGCGTAAAGATACACGTTCGGCATATCGCCGATCAGGCGGTCGGGCCAGCACGCCTCGCCAAGCCCCGAATGTTTGCCCGGCATAAACTCAAGCGCGCCGTGCATCCCGAAATGCAGCAGCACATCCGCGCCGAAATCTTCGCGCATCCAGCGGTAGAACGTGCTGAAGGCGTGGGTCGGGGCAAAGCCCTTTTCGAACATCAGGCGCATAGGATCGCCCTCGTATCCGAAGGCAGGCTGAACGCCGACGAAGATATTGCCGAACTCGGCCCCGAGGACAAAGACGCCGCCGCCATCGGATTGCTGACGACCCGGTGCAGGGCCCCACACAGCCTCGATATCGGACAGATATTTTTCACCGGCGACCATCTGATCGGCGGGAATACGCGCCGCGACATTGGCCTGTTGGCCGTATTGATCGGCGTTGCCCTTCAAGACGGCAGCCCGTAAATCCTCGACCGTTTCAGGTGGTGTCAGCGAATAGCCCTGCGCCTTCATCCTGTGCAGCGTGTTGTACAGGCTTTCAAAAACGCTGAGGTAAGCGGCAGAGCCGACCGCGCCCGCGTTCGGCGGAAATCCGAAAATCACCACACCGACTTTGCGCTCGGCAATTTGCGAACGGCGCAAGGTAACGTGGCGCTGCGCCCGGCCTGCAAGGCGCTCGATCCGTTCGGGGCACGGGATCATCGCGTTCGGTCCGTCGCCCGCGCGGCACATATGCGCACAGCCGTCACAACCGTCATTGCCGACACGGCCCCCGAAGATCAGCGGGTTCGTCGCGCCGTCAATTTCAGGAAGCGCGACCAGCATTGTCGCCTCGACCGGACCAAGGCCCGTGCCGCTTTTTGCCCATTGGCCAAGCGTCTGGAATTCGAGCGCGTGCGCCGAAATGTACGGCAGGTCGAGGCGGGTCAGTACTTCTTGCGCGGCATTGCTGTCCTGATAGGCGGGGCCGCCCACGAGGCTGAAACCCGTCAGAGAAATCAGCGTGTCAATCGCGGGTCCGTGTTCGCCCTCAAAGAAAGCCTCAATCGCCGGACGGGCATCAAGGCCGGAGGCGAAGGCGGCGATCACGCGCAGGCCGCGTGCCTCGAGCGCGCGGATAACGCCGTCATAATGCGCGGTATCGCCCGACAGAATATACGACCGCATAATCAGCAAGCCGACCGTGCCAGCGGATTTCTCCGGTCCCGGCAGGCTGGCCAAATCGGTGGTCAGGCGATCAGGGTGGTCGGGGTGATAGAGGCCGACTTCGGGGTAATCAATCGGGGCCGCAGCCTCGACCTCGGCAAACTGAATCCGTTTGGCATAGCGGTTGACAAGGAACCGCACGAGGGACTCGATATTCTCATCCGAACCACCGAGCCAGTATTGCATACCGAGGAAATACGCGCGGACGTCCTGCGCCTTTCCGGGGATGAATTTCAGGATTTTGGGCAGGCGGCGCAGCATCTTCATCTGCTTTTCGCCGCTGGCGTTTTTCGTCTTGCTCGACCCGCGCAGCTTTTTCAACAGCTTGAGAACGCCAGTGGTCGGCTGGCTCATATCCAGATCGCCGAGGCGGGTCAGGGACACCATCTCGCTCGCCGAAATACAGGCGAAGACACCGTCGCACTGATCCCGTCGCGCCTTGATGTCGGGCAGGATCGCGGTGATATGCTCCTCAAGGAAAATCAGGCTGACGAGGATCATATCGGCCTGAGCAATGCCCCGGCGTGTTTCTTCGAGATATTCGGGGTTCTCGGACCACATCGCCGCCGCGTAAATCGACAATGACAGTCCGGGGAAAACGCTCGCCAGCTTTGCCTCGACACGCTTTGCCGGACCCGCCGCGTGGCTGTCCAGCGTCACGATGACGATGCGGTAGGGGTCCGGCCCCATCATGCTGGTATCATCGAGCATAATGCGCCTTTGCCTCGTACAGCGTCTCGATCGAGATCGCCTGAAGCCCCTGTTCGGCAGCGAATTTTTCGGTGTTGCGGCGGGCCTTTCCGCGCACGAAGAACGGAATTTTCCGCAGCTCTTTTTCGGCATCCGCAAGCCACGTCACGCCGTCCTTGATAACAAGGTCGGCGGGGGCCGCGTCCTCGGTGCTGCGCCGTTTTTGCGCCGCCGGAGTATGACTGCCGTGATGACTTGCGCCCGCGTCGTCGTGGAATTCGAAGTCCTCGCGGAACATGTGCAGCAGGTGTTCTTCAAGGCCCATAACGAGCGGGTGAACCCACGTATCGAAAATGACGTTCGCGCCCTCCCAACCGACCTGCGGCGAGAAACGGGCGGGGAAATCCTGCACATGGACCGGCGCGGAAATCACGGCGCAGGGAATGCCGAGGCGCTTGCCGATATGGCGCTCCATCTGCGTACCGAGGATCATTTCGGGCTGTAGCGCCTCGATGGCCGATTCAACTTCGAGGTAATCGTCGGTGATCAAAGCTTCGAGGCCGAGTTCTTTGGCGCAGGCACGAACAGGACGCGCGAATTCACGATTATAGCAGCCCATACCGACGACTTCGAAACCCATCTCGTATTTCGCAATACGGGCAGCGGCCATCGCGTGCGTGCCGTCACCGAAGATAAAGACGCGCTTTCCGGTCAGGTATGTGGAGTCGACCGAGCGGGAGTACCAAGGCAGGCGCAGACGGCTTTCGTCGACCGCCGCATCGGCAAGCCCGGCAATTTCCTTGACCTCGGCAATGAAATCGCGGGTCGCGCCGACGCCAATCGGGACAACTTTGGTGAAGGGCTGTTTGTATTCCCGCTCTAACCAGCGACACGCCGTCTCGCATGTTTCAGGATAGAGCATGACGTTGAAATGCGCCGCGCCAAGCTGTGCGATATCGGCGGGTGTTGAATCGAGCGGAGCAACGACATTGACCGCAACGCCGAGGCTTTCGAGGATCGACGACAGCTCGACCACATCATCGCGGTGGCGGAAGCCGAGCGCGGTCGGGCCGAGAATGTTGCAGGTGATCTCGGGCGTGCGTTCCATCGGTTTCGTGAGCGCGCGGCAGATTTCGTAGAATGTCTCGGACGCGCCGAAGTTTTCTTTGCGCTGATAGCTTGGCAGTTCCAGCGGAATAACCGGCACGGGCAGGCCCATGCTTTCGGACAGGCCGCCGGGATCATCCTGAATCAGCTCTGCGGTGCAGGACGCACCGACGATGATGGCCTCGGGCTTGAACCGGTCATAGGCGTCCTGACAGGAATCCTTGAACAGCGTCGCGGTATCCGACCCGAGATCCCGCGCCTGAAAAGTCGTATAACTGACGGGCGGGCGGTGGTCGCGACGCTCGATCATTGTGAACAGCAGGTCCGCATACGTGTCGCCCTGCGGGGCGTGCAAAACATAATGCAGGCCCTTCATCGCCGTTGCGACACGCATCGCACCGACATGAGGCGGCCCCTCGTATGTCCAGACTGTCAGCTTCATAGCGCCAATCCTTCGCGGCGCTTTAGCGGTTTGGCGAAGAGTGCCGCCAGATCACCGGCTTGCTCGTAACCGTGGATCGGGGTGAAGACCAATTCGATGGCCCATTTCGTCGCCAGCCCCTCGGCCTCCAGCGGGTTTGCCAGGCCAAGACCGCAGACGGTCAGGTCGGGGCGCGCCGCGCGGCAGCGGTCAAGCTGAAGATCGACGTCCTGCCCCTCGGACAACACCGGTCCCTCGGCAATCAGATCAAGATCGGGACCAACCAGATCGCGATGGATATAGGGTGCGCCGATTTCAATAGCCGACATACCGCATTCGCGCGTCAGGAACCGGGCGAGCGGGATTTCAAGCTGAGAATCAGGGAAGAAGAAAACCGATTTGCCGTTAAGGCGTTCCGATGCAGCGGCAATCGCCTTAAGCGCACGGGCGCGGGGCGCGGCGGTTACTTCGTCGAACTTTTCGGGGCTGACATTAAAGGCATCGGCCACCGCACGCAGCCAAGCCGTCGTGCCCTCTTCGCCGAACGGGAACGGCGCGGCAAGATGATGTGCGCCGCGTCCGGTCAATGCGCCGGTTGTTGCGCCCAAGAACGGCTGTGCGACGATGAATTTCGTGTTCGGTCCGATGCCGACCTCGACATCGGCACTGCGCGACGGCAGCGCCCGAACGACGGGCACACCCAGTTGCCCGATCAGGCCGACGAGCTGATCCTCGACAACATCAGGCAGCGCACCGACAAGCAGCAGTTGCTCGGCATCGGTTTGCGGCAGAACCGGAACCATCGACGCGAGGCATTCGTCTTCGCCCTGGGTGAAGGTCGTTTCAATGCCCGAGCCGGTGAAGTTGAGCACGCGCACTTGCGGAGCATGGGCTTGGGTCAGACGCTCTGCCGCGCGGCTGAGGTCGAGCTTGATCACCTCGGACGGGCACGACCCGACGAGGAAAAGCTGTCGGATATCAGGACGGCGTGCCAGCAAACGGGCGACCTCGCGGTCCAGTTCTTCGTTCGCGTCGGCCAGTCCGGCGAGGTCTTTTTCCTCAAGGATCGCTGTCCCGAAACGCGGTTCGGCAAAGATCATCACGCCCGCAGCGGATTGCAGCAGGTGGGCGCAGGTGCGCGAGCCGACCACAAGGAAGAACGCATCCTGAATTTTGCGGTGCAGCCAGACGATGCTGGTCAGGCCGCAGAAAACCTCGCGCTGCCCGCGCTGCTTAAGGACGGGTGCGTCGCCGCAGCCGACCGCCGGAGCCTTGACGGGCGCAAAGGCGTTCATGCCGTCACCGCATCATCAGGCGCGGAGGCGGTCTGCCCTAAACGGGCAAGGCGGAACTTCCAGATAAACTGCGCGGCATTCACGACGTAAGCGGCGTAGGCCGCCAGTGCCAGCACCATCAGCGCGGACGGCGCGAGCCAGCCCGTAAACAAGGCAACCAGATAGGCGGTGTGCAACGCAATCACGAGAAAGCTGACGACATCTTCCCAGAAGAAGGCCGGAGCCAGAAGGTACTGGCCGAAGACGACCTTTTCCCAAATCGCCCCCGTCACCATGATCGTATAGAGAAGCACGGTTTTGATAATGACCGAGAGGGTCGCGGCATCGTATCCGACGCCTGTCGCGAGATAGCGCAGAACCAGCACGAGCGAGACAAGGAAGACCAGAAACTGGATCGGCGCGAGAATCGCCTGAACAGTCGTCCAGACAGTCGTATCACGGCGCCTTCTCTCCTCCGGAGAGTAAAGCCCTGAACGCTTTTCATTTTTTGTCTGGTGGATCGGCACGCCGTCGTTCCCCGCGAAGCTGTTTAGCCCGTTCAGCTAACGCCACGCAAACCAAACTGTCAACTTTTTCTGACAGTTTGGCGATATCGCCATCCAGACACTCTGAAGTGGAAATTTTTGATTTAGTGTACAGATTCAAAGCATTAAAATGTTAACCGAAATACCACCCCCGGAAGGGCGCTGTTGAAAATGGCGGAAAATCCGGAAATCTGCACAGTTTGCGTGCGTCAATCTGTCTAATTGAGTTGACATTTTAGCCCCGCACGGAAAGGATCGTGGCGGGTTGGGCACAGATTTTTCGTGCCGGTGACGGGCCCGGACGACTCCCTTTCGACGAGGCTTTCGGTATGGCGCAGACATTGAGGACGACGCGAGGGACGCCGCACCCGTCGAGTCCGACCGTCAAAGAACTGGCGAGTCTCGCGCTTGCGCAGCTTGCCGCCGGCGGGGGCCGTCCCGAACTGCCGACAAAGGGAGACGAGGCGCAGGCACTGTGCGATGCGCTGTTCGACAAGCCCGAGTCCGCCTATTACGCCCTGATCGTGAAAATGATCGCCGAGGGCATCAGCTCGACCGACCTGATCGACCGGATTGTCCCGGATGCGGTGCGGATATTGGGCGAGGCATGGCTGTCCGACAGCCGCAGTTTTGCCGACGTGACCATCGGGTCATCGCGCCTGCAGCAGACTGTCAGAAACCTGGGTGCGCGCCATGAAAAAGACGGGTTGAGCGCGCCAACAGGACATAATGCGCTGTTGATTGTGCCCGACCCCGAACAGCATACGTTGGGTGCATTCATCATCGCCAATCAACTGAGGCGGCGGGGCGTGTGGGTTCAGATGGCCTTTGAATGTGACGGACGCCAGCTTGACGCCGTTTTTGACGAACATGCGTTCTCGATGATCGGACTGTCGCTGGGGACCGAGCAATCGCTGGCCCGCGCGCCCTCGCTTATCCGCGAGATTCGCGGCCTGAAGGCCCGAGCGCCGGTGATCCTCGGCGGATCGGTTCTGACGGACCTGACCCCCGACGATGTTACGGCCATCGGGGCGGACTTTAAGGCGGACGGAGCGGACGAGGCTCTTGAGTATTGCGAGATTTCGATGCGCGACACACCGCAGCCCCTGCTGCGGCAATGCGTGAACGCCTGATACATTTTTTAGGACGGAAATATCGCCTTGGCGAACGTGAAGAAAAGAACTTTCCCCTCCCCTCACGGGGCAAACGGGCCGGCAACGCCGATGGGTCGCGCGCTTCGCAGCGCGAACGATATCGTTATTATCCTGAGCCCTGACCGTATCGTCGAAGACATTCATATCAACACGCCGGATTCGCCCGGCGCGACGCTGGATCACTGGCGCGGCAAGCCGATTGAAAACTGGCTGACAACCGAAAGCAAACCCAAGCTGTATCACCGGCTGGAGGCGTTGATCGACGGCAGCCAGGCGGTCTCGGCCTCGGTCGAGTTGAACCATTCGGACGCCGAGGCGTGGGAATTCCCCGTGCGCTATACCATCGAGCCGGACGAGGACAGCGGCGGCTTTATCATGGTGGGCCGCGATTTGCGCGCGACCGCCGAAGTGCAGCAACAACTGGTTCGCGCGCAACTCGCGCTGGAAAAAGAATACGAAAAGCATCGCGATTTCGAAACGCGCTATCGCGTCCTGCGGGATACGATGACGGATGCCGTGATCTTTATTGATGCGTCGAACGGGCGGATACTCGATCTGAATCCTCAGGCCGCAAAGCTGTTGGGCGTCAAGGTCGACGGGCTGGCAGGTCTGTCCGTGAATTCGGTTATGCAAATTGACGGGGGGCGTCCCGCGCTGGAACTGTTGCTTTCAACGGCATCGGATCGCGACACGAATCCGGTTGCCGCAACGGTGGCGCAATCGAAGGAGACGCTGGCGCTGCATCCGACGCTGTTCCGCTCTGCCGGTGACATGATGCTGTTGTGCCGCATGAAGGCGGAGAAAGCCGATTCTCCGGTTCCCGAGGACCTGCTGCTGGCGTTGAACACGCTTTACCAGCGCGGATCCGATGCGGTGGTCATTACCGACTCACGCGGGGCGATCCGGCATGCAAACGAAGGCTTCCTCATTCTGTGCGACGTTGTCCAAAGCGCCGACCTGAAGAACAAGATGCTGGGTGATTTCCTGCTGCGGGGAACCATCGACCAGAAGGTTCTGCTGGAAACAGCCGCACAAACCGGACGGATCAAGACGTTTTCAACCAAGCTGAAAAGCGCCCATGGCGGCGAGGTCGAGGTTGAAATTGCGGCCACGCACCTGAATGACCGCCCTGACCCCTATTTCGGCTTTGTCCTGCGCGACCGCTCGCGCAGCGAAACGGTGGCCGGTTCGGGCGGCAATGACGAAGCCATGAACAATGCGATGGAGCTGGTCGGAACCGCACCTTTGAAAGAGCTGGTCGCGGCGACCGCCGATGTCGTGGAAAAAATGTGTATCGAGACAGCCGTCAAACTGACCGATAACAACCGCGTTGCGGCCGCGGAACTGCTGGGCCTGTCACGGCAAAGCTTTTATGTGCGGTTGCGCAAATACGGCTTGCTGAAGAAGGGCGAGGACTAGGTTCGGGGCGCGGCCCGCCGCGACCTTTCGTCCGCTTTGGCATCCAGATACCGCTTTCAATTCCAAACTGTAATGTTATCGTTACACTATGACTGTAACGGAAATCGAACATACCCGGCGACTGCCTGCGCCTGCCGCGATGCTGGAGCTGATCAAGCCGATAACGTGGTTCCCGCCGATGTGGGCCTATCTGTGCGGTGCGGTTTCCAGCGGGATCTCGCCGTCAGGACGCTGGTTCGAGATTGTTTTGGGCGTCGCGCTGGCGGGACCGATTGTCTGCGGCATGAGTCAGGCCGCCAATGACTGGTGCGACCGGCATGTCGATGCCATCAACGAACCCTATCGCCCGATTCCCTCGGGCCGTATTCCCGGCAAATGGGGTCTGTGGATCGCGCTGGCGATGAGTGCCCTGTCACTGCTGGTCGGGTCTTTCCTCGGGACATGGGGTTTTATCGCGACCGTCTTCGGCGTGTTGTGCGCATGGGCCTATTCCGCCCCTCCGGTCCGGTTGAAGCGGTCGGGATGGTGGGGGCCGGGTCTGGTCGGATTGTGTTACGAGGGGCTGCCGTGGTTTACCGGCGCGGCGGTACTGGCCGCCGGATTGCCGACCGCCGAAGTAATCCTCGTCGCCCTGATGTACGCGCTGGGCGCACACGGGATCATGACTCTCAACGATTTCAAGGCCCTTGAGGGTGACAGGCAGACGGGTGTCAATTCTCTGCCCGTCACGCTGGGGCCGGAGCGGGCGGCGCAGGTTGCCTGTATCGGCATGGCGACGCCGCAGGCCGTGGTGATCGGCCTTTTGTTTTACTGGGGCATGCCGGTTTACGCGCTGGCGGTTGCCGCATTGCTGATCGGCCAGATTTTCGCGATGCGCGTTCTGCTGCGCGATCCCGAAGGAAAGGCCCCCTGGTACAATGCCGTCGGTGTGACGATGTTCGTCAGCGGCATGATGGTCACCGCCTTTGCCCTCAGATCATTAGGAGCCGCATGATGAAGCTGTCCTGGTTTTCGATCGTCCGCCTCGGCCTGATCCAAATGTCGCTGGGGGCGATTGTCGTACTGACGACATCGACGCTGAACCGTCTGATGGTGGTCGAAATGGCTCTGCCCGCGATCCTGCCCGGATTTCTGGTGGCGCTGCATTACGGCATTCAGATCACGCGCCCCAACTGGGGCTTTTTGTCCGACATGGGCGGCAACCGGACCAAGTGGATCATCGGCGGAATGGCCGCGCTGGCGCTGGGCGGACTGGCCGCGACGGTCGGGACCGTTCTGATCGCCGGACAATTTGCGCTGGGCCTTGCCGTGTCGATCCTTGCCTATGCGCTGATCGGGCTGGGCGTCGGAGCATCGGGCACGTCATTGCTGGCACTGCTGGCGACGGCAACAGAACCGCGCCGCCGCGCCGCCGCCGCAACCATCACATGGCTGATGATGATTTTCGGCATCGCGCTGACCGCCACAATCGTTGGCAAGATGCTTGATCCGTATTCGCCTGCGCTGTTGCTGAAGATTGTCGCCGTTGTTGTCGGGGCTGCGTTTTTACTGACCTGCCTCGCCATTTGGGGAATCGAGCGGCGGGTGGTTGCCGAACCGCGCGACGAGGCCGCGGTCCCGTTTATGACCGGCCTGCGCGAGATATGGGGCGAGCGCGATGCGCGTCATTTCACGATCTTCGTGTTTCTGTCGATGGTCGCGTATTTTATGCAGGAACTGATCTTGGAGCCTTACGCGGGCCTGGTCTTTGCCTTTACGCCGGGCGAGTCGACCGCCCTGTCCGGCGCGCAGAACGGCGGGGTGTTTATGGGCATGCTGACCGTCGGAATCGCCGCAACCGGATTGAAAATCGGTTCGCTGCGGTTCTGGGTCACCTTCGGGTGTCTGGCGTCGGCTGTTGCCCTCGGCATCATCGCGCTGCTGGGGCAGACGGGCGCGGGTGCGCCGCTGTCGCAGGCGGTCATGTTCCTCGGATTTTCGAACGGTATCTTTGCCGTCGCCGCCATCGGATCAATGATGCAACTCGCCGGTCAGGGCCGCACGGGACGCGAGGGAACGCGCATGGGCCTGTGGGGTGCGGCGCAAGCCATCGCCGCAGGCTTTGGCGGATTGTTCGGCGCGGGCGCGGTGGATGCCGCGCGCCTGTTCATCGGGTCGGACGGCACGGCCTATGGCATCGTCTTTTTGTTTGAAGCCGCCCTCTTTCTTATCGCCGCTGCCGTCGCGCTTCGCGTGATCTCCGGCAAACCTCGGGTCGAACGACCCCTCACCCAAGGAGAATTTTCATGCGCTACGATGTAGTTGTTGTCGGCGGCGGCCCCTCGGGTGCGACCGCAGCGATGGATCTGGCCCGCGAAGGCAAGAGCGTCGCGATGCTTGACCGTGACGGACGGATCAAGCCGTGCGGCGGCGCAATTCCGCCCCGTCTGATTGCGGATTTCGATATCCCCGATGCGCAGATTGTTGCCAAGATCAACACGGCGCGCATGATCTCTCCGACAGCCCGCCACGTCGATATTCCAATCGAAAACGGCTATGTCGGGATGGTTGACCGCGAGCATTTTGACGAGTTCCTGCGCAAGCGCGCGGTCGTGGCCGGGGCCACCCGCTATAGCGGGACATTCGTCAGCCTGACGCGCGACGATCACGGACCGATCATCACCTATAAAGACAAGCAGACCCAACAGCCGCGAACGCTGTATGCCAAGCTGGTCATCGGCGCGGACGGCGCGCGGTCGAATGTTGCACGGGCCGAAGTGCCGGGCGGCGACACGATCCCTTATGTGATTGCGTATCACGAGATCGTCGAGGCCCCCGAGGGCGGCGACTATGATCCCGACCGGTGCGATGTGATCTATGACGGGGCGATTTCGCCCGACTTTTACGGCTGGGTTTTCCCCCACGGCAAACAGGCCAGCATCGGCATGGGAACCGGCCTGACCGATGTTAATTTGAAAGAAGCCACCAAGGCGCTGCGTGCATCGTCCGGTCTGACCGATTGCGTCACTGTGCGCCGCGAGGGCGCGCCGATTCCTCTGGAGCCGCTTAAACGGTGGGATAACGGGCGCGATGTTGTGCTGGCCGGTGATGCGGCGGGTGTCGTTGCGCCGTCGTCCGGCGAGGGCATTTATTATGCGATGTTCGGCGGGCGGATGGCGGCGGATGCGTGCCTTGCATGTCTTGCATCCGGCAAGGCATCCGACCTGAAGCTGGCGCGCAGGAAGTTTATGAAAGAGCACAAGACCGTCTTCAAAGTGCTTCGCATGATGCAGGACGCGTATTATAAATCGGATGACCGGCGCGAGCGGTTTGTCTCGCTGTGCCATGATGTCGATGTGCAGCGGCTGACCTTTGAGGCCTATATGAACAAAAAGCTGGTGAGGGCGCGGCCTATGGCGCACCTGAAAATTATGGCCAAGAATATCGGGCATCTGACACGCCTGATCTCTGCGACGTCATGAGTGCGATGATTCCGGCATGGGAAGACGGGGTGCTGAAACCCGTCGAAAAGCTGGACGTTCACAAGCGCGGGCTGCGTCACAAGGCCGTATCGGTTTTTGTGATGCACGAAGGGCGGCTGTTGATCCAGCGGCGGGCGATGGAGAAATACCATACGCCGGGCCTGTGGGCGAATACCTGCTGCACCCATCCGCATTGGGAAGAGGACGCGGCAACCTGTGCCACACGGCGGCTGACCGAAGAGCTTGGCTTTACCGTGCCGTTGGAACACCGCGATCAGATCGAGTATCGCGCCGACGTCTTTATGGGGCTGATCGAACACGAGGTTGTCGATATTTTCGTCGCCGAGCTGGAGACCGCCCCGACCGTCACGCCGAACCCCGCCGAGGTGATGGAGGTCGCGTGGGTCACACTGGCCGAATTGACCGATCAGATCGCGGCGCGGCCCGAACGCTTTACGCCCTGGGTGAAAATCTATGTCGAGAAGCACAGCGGGCAGATTTTCGGCGCGCGGGCGCTGGCCTAACGCCGGTTTGAATCACACGGCGGAGCCGAGATGACGGAAAAAGTGGCGTTGGTGACGGGTGCGGCCCGCGGAATCGGACTGGCGACCGCTCACAGGTTTTTGCGCGAGGGCTGGCAGGTCGTGATGGTCGACCGCGACGGCGACGCGCTGACCAAAGTCTCGCAGGGCCTGAATGCCGTTCTGCCGGTTATCGCCGATGTCTCACAGCCCGATCAGGTCGAAGATTTTATCGCCGAGACGGCCAAGCGGTTCGGGCGTCTCGACGCGCTGGTCAATAATGCGGGGGTTGCGGATTTCGGCCCCATCGCCGAGACAAGCTTTGAACGCTGGCGCACGATTATGGCGACCAATCTGGACGGGGTGTTCCTGACCTCGCAGGCGGCAACGCCCCTGCTGGCGGAGGATGGCGGCGGCGCGATCGTGAACATCGCCTCGATTTCCGGCCTGCGCGCCAGCACGCTGCGGGTTGCCTATGGCACGTCAAAGGCGGCGGTGATCCAGCTTACCTTGCAACAGGCCGCCGAGCTGGGCGAGATCGGGATTCGCGCCAATGCGGTTGCGCCGGGTCCGGTACGGACCAAGCTGGCCATGGCCGTGCATACGCCCGAGATTATCGCGGCCTATCACGATGCCCTGCCCCTCAACCGTTATGGCAACGAAGACGAAATCGCCAACGCGATCTGGTTTCTGTGTTCCAGCGAGGCGAGCTTTATCACCGGACAAGTGCTGGCCGCTGATGGCGGGTTTCAGGGAACCGGCGTGGGGCTGCCCGCCTT
>CALGNW010000267.1 GCA_937958345.1 uncultured Neomegalonema sp.
CGCGCGGCCTCCCCAAAGGATGCGCTCGCCGTCGGGAGACGGGCGGAAATACGAGTGCGCCGAACGGGTATCGACATACATGCGCCCGCCGGGCATCAGCGCCTTGACCCGGTTTTCGCCCAGCCGCTCGGTGCCGATAATATAGCTAGGCAGGGTCAGCAGGGTATCGGAGAAGGGTTTTAGAGCGCGGGTGAACTGCGCCGCGTACCCGTTGGCGGCAAAGACGACCTCGCGGGCGCTGACGGTTCCCCGCGCTGTGGTGACGCGCCACGCGCCGTCGCTTCGCCCCGCGCGATCCAGTCCGGTGACGGCGGCCTCCGCCTCGACCCGCGCGCCCGCCTTGCGTGCCGACGCCAGCAGCCCTTTGTGGAACAGACCGGGATGCAGACCGCAATGGTCCTCGAAAACAATACCGCCGCAGTAAACGTCGGAAGCGATTTCGGCCCCCTGATCCGCGGGCTCGACGATCCGGCACGGGACGCCGAAAGGCCGGAAGATGGTTTCGACTTCGCGTTTGATCGCCTCGAAATGTTTGGGCGAGGCGGCGGCGAGGAAACGGCCCGTGTTCCCGAGGCGGCATTCGATGCCTTCACGCGCGATGAGGCCCAGCGCAAACGTCAGCGAGGCCGGACCCTCCAGCATGATCGCGCGGGCGGCGTCCTCGCCGTAATCCTGTGTCAGCTTGGCAAAGCTGGCGCGGTGGCCCCAGCCGATCATGCCGCCGTTACGGGTGGATGCGCCGAAGCCGGGTTTTCGTGCGTCCAGCACGAGCGCCTCGCGCCCTAATCTCGCCAGTTCAAGCGCGCAACTGAGGCCCGTAAAACCCCCGCCGATAATCACAACATCGGCTGTTTCGGGCAGCGGCGCGGACGCGCTTTCATCCAGCGGCGCGGCCTGATGCCAGTACGGGGCGTCTTTGTCGAAATGCACACTCATTCAGAGAACTTACCGTAGCCTCCGCCATAGTAAAGCAGGGGCGACGTGTCTTCGCGATAGCCTACCTGCACAACGCGCCCGAGCAAAATGACATGATCGCCGCCGCCATGGGTGTCCAGCAGAACGCAATCAGCCACCGCCAGCGCGTTGCGCAGGATCGGCGCGCCGCTGTCCCACGTCTCGGTCGGGTCATCATCCTGAATCGTGTGGTCGCGCGCGAAGCGGTTCGACAGACCGGCCTGGTCTTCGGCAAGGATATTGAGCGCGAAATGGCCCGCGCGCAGGAACGATTTCAGCACCGTCGCGCGATCATCAAGGCAAAACAGCGCCAGCGCCGGATCGAGCGACACCGAGGACAGCGCATTGATCGTGACGCCCATCGGCGGTTCGTCCTGCGGGGCACAGGTCACGACCGAAACGCCGGTGGCAAAGCGTCCGAAGGTGGCCTTGAACGCGGCGGGATCGTCTGCGCCGCGGCGGTTGCCGATAAAGCTCACGTTGATACCCCGGCGGCACTTTTCAGCGCCCGCATATGGCCGAAGACGCTCTGCGCCTCGATGAAGACGCGCTTTACCTGAGGAAAGTCCGCCTTGATCTTCGCCTCAAGCTCGGAAATCGCCTCTTCGACATCGCGCGACGTTTCATCATCGCGGAAATCGACGGAGAGCGCGCAGAAAATGTCTTCGGGTCCCATGTGCATGGTCAGGATTTCGTTGATGTCGTTTATGCCATCATCCGTGCGGATAATCGCCTCGATGCCTTGCTGGATCTCGGGGTCGGCAGCCTCGCCGATCAGCAGGCCCTTGGTCTCGATCGCGAGGATAACTGCGATAGAGGCCAGCAGAAGACCGATGAGAACCGAGGCGATACCGTCCAGCACAGGCATGTCGAAGATAATCGCACCCGCCAGCGCAATGCCCGCAATCGCAAGGCCGAGCAGCGCGCCGGTATCCTCGAGCAATACGACGACCAGCGGGGCATCTTTGGAGCGTTTGATATATTTGAAGAACGAGTCCGTGCCGCGTGCCTCGTTGACCGCTTTGACGGCCACCGACAGGGCATAGCCCTCGAAAATCAGCGCGAGGCCGATGACAACGAAGTTTACCCACGGCTTTTCAATCGGATGCGGGTGCAGGATCTTTTCGTAGCCGTGGACCAGCGAAACGCCCGCGCCGATAGAAAACAGCAGGATGGCGACAACAAAGCTCCAGAAATAGACCTCTTTGCCATAGCCGAACGGATGCCGGTTGTCGGCGGGGCGGACCGCCCGTTTCATGCCGTACAGCAAGAGGAGCTGATTACCCGAATCCACGACCGAGTGTACGCCCTCGGCAAACATCGCTGACGAGCCGGTAAAGGCCGCCGCAATAAACTTTGACACCGCTATGAGTGCATTGCCGAAAAACGCCACAAGCACGACGCGCGTTGAACCACCGGCTGCCATCTTTTCTCTCCTCGATCAGTACGGTATCACGTACCCGAAAGCGGGGTTCCGCTGCAACGGTCGCGGTTGGAGGCGGAAAATGAATGTGCGGGTGGTCGATGATGCGGCGGGGCTGGCCCAATGCCTGCTGCTGCGCGCCGAGGTGTTTATCGGTGAACAGAACGTCCCGGAAACCGAGGAACGCGACGGGCTGGACGATCAATGCGCGCATTTTCTGGCCACCGGCGACACAGGACCGATTGGCGCGGCGCGGCTGAATTATCTGCATGAAGGATACGCCAAGATACAGCGTGTTTGCGTGATCAGGTCGGCACGCGGGACGGGTGCAGGGGCCGGGATCATGCGGGCAATGATCGCCTATGTACGCGCGGACGGGCGGCGCAAAGTCATTCGGTTGGGCGCGCAGACCCATGCGCTGGCCTTCTATGAAAAGCTGGGCTTCACAGCGTTCGGGGACGAGTATCTCGACGCGGGCATACCGCATTTCGATATGGAAATGACGCTCTGATATCCTCACGCTTTGCTCATTGGTGTTGAGGCGGCGGGACCGGTATCTTCGCTCCCGAGCAGACAGGAGCGGTTTTGTGAAACGGATTATTCTGGCGGCGCTGCTGTGCCTTTCTCCGGTATCCGCCCATAGCTGCGGAGATGGTACATCCTGCGGACTCGGTGAACGATCCTATCAGGCGAAAACCCCCGCCGGTTGGGACGGGACATCCGCCCTGCCCGTCCTGCTGCACTTTCATGGCTGGGGGCGCACGGGGACGAATGTGATCCGCAACAAGCGTATTGCCGATGCGACGGATGCGAATGGCGTCTTGCTGCTCGCACCCGATGGGCTGGGCAAGTCCTGGTCGTTCTGGAATGACAATCCGCGCGATATTGACTTCGCCGAGGCGGTGCTGGCCGATGCCGCCGCGCGCTGGCCGATTGATCCGGCGCGCGTCTATATCTCGGGCTTTAGTTATGGCAGCGCGATGGCGTGGGCGATGGCGTGCGATAGCGGCGACAGGTATGCGGGCTTTCTCGGGATCGCCGGTACGCTTTCGGGGATCGGGCGGCGGGAGTGCCGGACCGGACCGTTTTCGCTGCGGCAGGTTCATGGCCGCAAAGACAATGTGATGCGCCCGCCTTGGGGCAACAACGGCGACGCATGGAAAAAGGCGCTGTCTCTGGCCGGATGCGGCGTCAGCATGGCCGCACAGGTTGGCCCCTATGAACGGCGGACATGGGCCGATTGTGCCGAGGGCCGCTCGGTTCAGCTCGACATCCATAAGGGCGGGCATTGGATTCCGAAGGGCTGGTTAGACGCGCAGTTGCGGGACCTGCTGGCGCGCGGGCGATGATCTGTTAGGATTGGGCGCGTAACCTTTCGAGAGAGCCGCCATGACCAGCAGCGCCACACACTTTACCCATGCAATCACGCGCGCCCCGTCCGCCAGTGTGACGGGCGGTTTGCGCGCCGAGGACAGTGGCAACCCCGACGCGGCGCAGTTTGCGGCGGATCACGCGCAGTATATCGAAGCCCTGCGCATGACGGGCGCAAAGGTGCATGAGCTGCCCGCGCTGGAAGATTTTCCCGACAGTACATTCGTCGAGGATGCCGCGCTGTGCCTGCCCCAAGGCGCGATTGTGATGCGCCCCGGTGCGCCGTCCCGGTTGGGCGAGGCGGCGGCGATGGCCCCTACTCTGCGCGAATTCTACGATGATGTGCGGGTAATCGGGGACGGGTTTATCGAGGGCGGCGATATTCTGGTCAGCGAGCGCGAAATCCTCGTCGGCCTGTCCGCTCGCACCGATGCGGCAGGGGTTGCATCCTTGCGGGCGCTGGTCGCGGATTGGGGCTGGACCGTGCGCGAATTACAGACGCCGCCCGATGTGCTGCATTTCAAAACCGATTGCGGATTGCTGGACGCGGAGACGGTTCTGGCAACTTCGCGGCTGGCCGAAAGCGGATGCTTTAACGGGTATCGCGTGCTGGAAGTCGCGGCGGGCGAGGAGGCCTGCGCGAATTGTGTGCGGTTCAACGACGTTGTGCTGTTTCCGGCGGGCCACCCGAAGACCGCCGCGCTGCTGCGCCGCGAGGGCTATCGTCTGGCCGAGCTGCCGAACGAACAAGCCGCCCTGATCGACGGGGGCATGTCGTGCCTGAGCCTGCGGTTTACAGCGAATATTTCGCGGGCCGGTCAGTAAAAGATGAAAGTTTATTAAAAAGCATTTTAATTTGGCACGCTTTGTTAATGATCTCATTACGATTTAGTTCAAATATCACCTCTGGTTAAAGACAGCGGTTTAGCACAAAACATGGCAATGGTGGACACGACGGCCCGGGCAATGCCCGCAGAAGAGCGGTTGCGTGGTCAAAACCTGTTGCGCCGGGCCTTTATCGTCGCCTTCAGCATTCAGATCGTCCTCATGCTGCTGGCGTTTTCCGTGTCCAGC
>CALGNW010000268.1 GCA_937958345.1 uncultured Neomegalonema sp.
CGTTGACCAGATCCGCAGGTTCGTGATGCCATGTGAAGGCGAGAATTACCTGGCTGGTGGCCGGGAGGGACAGAATGGTCTCAAGATTGCGCCGGGCCATCGCCAGACATGCCGCGTTGATATTGAGGCTGACAGTCGGCAAGCATCCGTTCATCGGAACCAGAATTCCGGTTTTTTCCTGCTCGGTTATTATGGTGCGAACGAGTGGCGCATACATCTGAGCATGGGAATTGCCGAAGAGAACGAGCTGTGCATCCATCGGATCACGCGACGGTAAATTCAGGGTGCAGGCACGCGACCCGCCGAAAGCGAGATAATCGGTAACGCCGCAGCGGTAATGGGTTCCGACGGCAGCGTTTATCGCAGCGGCCTCGGGCGGCAGACGGCCCGGCAAACCCTTGCCGACGATCATCACAAACCCGAGCGCAGCCGCCGCCAGTGATCCGGCCCCTGTCAGTGTCAGCACGCGGCGCAAGCTCATAGACCCTCTGCGGAACGGGCGCTCGAGATACCGCCATGACAGCGTGGCCAGCGCCACCATGAGAACCAGAGCCAACAGGCTTTCAACCAGTGTGAATTCGCGCACGAGATAGTATTTCGCAAAAACGATGACCGGCCAGTGCCACAGATACAGCGAGTAGGAAATCTGCCCGAGAAAAACCATCGGCTTTGTCGAAAGAACGCCACCGAACGGGCTCGTCCGTCCGAGGATGACCCAGAGCAGCAGGACAGTCCCCGCAATCGCGGGCAGTGCAGCCGGGATCAGCGCACCGCGGGGCAGGGGAACGAACAGCGCAATCGCAATGAGAATCAGACCGGCGACGGCGAAACCATGCGCGCGTCTGCCTGACGGGTGTGTCCAGCTTACCGGTGCCAGAGCGATCAGCGCGCCTGCGCCCAACTCCCATGCGCGGCTCGGCAGCAGAAAGAATGCCGGATTCGCCCCGCCGATGGCGTGCATCGCGCTGTTCAAGGCAAGCGAGCATATCGTCAGCAGCACGACCAATGCAAAAACGCGGCTGCGCGCAAAACTGACGACAAGCATCAGCAGCAGCGGGAAGAACAGATAGAACTGTTCCTCGACCCCCAGCGACCACAGATGCAGCAGCGGCTTTTCCTCGGCGCTGCGGGCAAAATAGTTCGTGTCCCGCCAGAAATAGATATTTGCCGCAAACAGCAGCGTTGCTATCGCGCTTTTTCCGAAGCCGATCAGGTCGGCAGGCAGCAGGATCACCAGAGCCGCGATCCCCGAAACCAGAAGGACCGCCAAAAGCGCCGGCATAATCCGTCTGATGCGCCGTTCGTAAAACCTTAGCAGAGTGAATTCACCGGCCTGAAGTTCGGTCCAGATGATTTTTGTGATCAGAAAGCCGGAGATGACGAAGAATATATCGACGCCCAGATACCCGCCCGGCAGCAAGGCGGGAGAAAAATGATAGGCAATAACCGCGCTGACCGCGATTGCACGCAGACCGTCGATCGCCGGAAAATACTGGGTCTTGCTCATGGACGGATCATGCTCATGCGGCTGAGGTCATTCTGGTCAGTCGTAGTAATCAAAGCCCCAATGGGCCCGGCGCTGTTGGAAATACGCTTCTTGGGTGTCCGTGAAGAGCGATTTGCCCTCGCCGCTTTCGCCCTTGCGTGCGAAGACGAAGCCCTCTTTGAATTTTGATTGGAAGCTTTCCGAACTGCGCGATTGCGCCTCGCGGGTTTTTTCCATGGTCGACGCGTCCAGAGCCGCCGCGAGGTCCTCTTCGGTCGGCTCGATGTCCATGTGGCGGAGAATTTTGGCGAACTCGACATTCGGCTGTTTGCGCATGTCTTCGTAGCGGATGATCAGATCGGCCTTTGGAATCCACGACATGTAAAATTCGAAATAGCGGTCTAATCCAAGCTCGGGATGCGCCATCAGGGCATCGAGTCCGCCCTCGAACCCGAACTCTTTCTTGGCATTCGCATAGTGCAGGAAAGAAACCGTGGTGTCGCGCGGTTCGCGGATGAACAGGATTGTCGGACGGTTCTTCCAAAAGCTCTGATACGGGCGGTGGGTTTTGATCAGTCGCGGTGCCGAGGCAAAGGGCCACGGCTTGAAGAAACTGGGATTGGCAAATTCCGGCATGGCAGCATCAACAGCGTCGAAATCAAAGGCGCCGCTGAGTTTATTTTCCTGTTGTGCGAGGTAGTTATACAGGAAAATGCGGACCCAGGTGCTGCCGGTTTTCGGATAGAACGCCATGACGCGATCGGTTTTTCGGAGGCCCGCAATGCTGCGCCCCCACAGATAGGCCTTTTCACCCGCCCAAAGGGGTTTGGTCAGGGCCTTTTTGAGAAAATAGCTCATCAGGTGGGTTCCTCATAGCCGAGCCAATCCATCGTCGGCGTCAGAACGCGACGCAGACGCATCCGGTCCTCGTCGGTGAGCGCGGACAGGTCCTTGCGCCGGCTTTCGTTCATTCTCGGTGTGAATTCCTTGTCGAAGAATGTCTGGGCCTGCGGGTGAAAGTCGAGGTCGAGAAACGCGAACGCCTCGGCGATTTTCTCCTGCGAGATGTCTTCGAGTTTCACCTCGAGATAGCGGTCCGGCGCGAACGCCATCCCGTCCATACGGGCGCGTTCGGCGCAGGTTCGCCATTGCATTGCGCAAACCTCCAGCAAGTCCATGTCGCGGACCATTTCGCGCATGCCCGGAAGGCGGGGGCCCCATAGGGTGCGCGGGCCGCTGTCCTTGCCGATACGCGGCATGACCCGTCCCAGAAACTCGGCGGCGTAGTAGGGGGCCTGACGGGGGTGCATTTCCTTGAGGCGCTGTTTGAGGATCGAGTCTTTCGATCCCTGGCGTCCCTGATGCAAACCCTTGGTGAAGTTCAGCCAATACCAGCGGATCGACAGCGCCGCATCAAAGCCGTTGCGGGTGATGTGGATGTAGCGTGCATCGGGAAAAATCTTTTCGATGAAAGGGACGCGCAGAGAATTACTGGGTGTTTTTTCCAGCAGAGTGCCGCCGCCGGGGGCGGCCTTTACCAGATCGTCGAACTTGCCCTGAATGTAGCGGATTACATCAGGTCGCGCGCGGTCGGCGCCGAGCAGATCCGAGTATCCGTCATTTCCGTATCGCCAGACCAGCCGCGGTTCCTTGACGTGAGTCATGGCCGGATGCGCCTCGAGAAAGCGACCCAAAACGCTGGTACCGGCGCGGGGCGAGCCGAGGATGATGACGGGACGTTCAACCATGATCAGCCCAGCTTCCAGTGTTTGTCGATATGGGCATCGGAGGGGCGCTGATCCGCAGGAAGCGCCGCGAGAACGCGCTTTGTATCGGCGGCGACCGGACGGAACAGGCGGTTCAGATCGGTTCGGATCGCCTTGGGCAGAATGTCCTTGCGGGGGCGGAAGTAGGTCAGAATCTGGTGTGCATAATTGCACGCCCGCGCGACAATTTTGCTGCGTGTCGAATTCTCTATCGCCAGCAGCCAGCGGTTATACGAGTTCTTTTTCGGCGCGGAATTCAGGCTTGGCGGAACGAAGTCGGCATCAACGCCGAGGAAACGGTAGACCCGTTGCACGGCAAGCAGGCCATCCTCTTCGACATCCTCGTAAAGATAGACGAAGATGTTTTCCGCACCGAATTCAGCAATGAACCCGTCAATTTGATCAGCGTAACAACTGCGCCGCACAGCCTCTTCCAGTGGTCCGTCCAACGGTTCGGGAAAGCCAGCGGGCTGTTTCAGAACTTCTGCGATGCCCTCTTCCAGCGGAATATTGGACATATCGCCCTTGCGGAGCAGCCAGAAATAGCCGGAAACCATGCGGTCAACCGGATTGCGCAGGCAGATAATCAGCTTGGCCCCGCCGGCGAAGGGTTTTAGCGCCTTTGGTGATGAACGATCGTAGAGATATTCGACCGATACATCGCCTTTGATCTGTCCGGGTTCGCAGACGAACCGTTCAAAGAACCAGTCCGCGCCCTTTTCGGCGTACATTTTGCCGCCGATATAGCCGACCTCGAGCTTTTTGGTCGGGACGCAAAGCGCGGGATGGTCCTGCAGACAGTAGTACAGCCATGAGGTCGCGCATTTTTGAGCGCCGATGACACAAAAATCGAGCGTGTGATCCTGTGCGCCGGTTCTAATATTGTCAGACATTCGACGGCTCCATAGCAAGGTCGCGGATAGTGGCCTCGATCTTTCCGATCCATGCCTGCTGGCTGGGGAAATGTCCGAAGACCCATTCCTTGCCGGTGTCGCGGTCCGCCTCGTCCGCGTCGGGCGTTCCCTCAAGAATTGCCGACATTAATGACTTGAGATCATCGCCGTTCTCAAACCAGCGAATCGGTGCACCGCCGAAAACTTCGGTGAGCCGGTTGTGACGGCGCACCAGCGGCAAAGTGCGGGTCGCCAGAGCCTCGATCACGACAAGCGACGAGGTTTCGCTGGCGAAAGAGGTCGGAAAGATAAAGTAGTCTACGCGGTCGTAGAACTGGATCGGATTGTCGAGGTAGCCGAGATAGTCGATATCGGGCGACGCCTGAATCTGCCCCAGCAAATCCTCGCCGTATGCAACGTCTTCAGCGGCGGGGCCGCCAGCGACGACGAAATCAGCCTGACCGGCGAAGGTTTGGGACATTTCAATAAATAGCTCGGTCCCCTTGCCCCGTGCGAAGGTTGAAATGAACCCGAAGGCGGGCCGCTCGCCGCGCACGCGGGCTTGAATTTGTGCATTTTCCTGCACATCGGTAACAAACGCCGGGACCGGATTTCGGATAAAGGTTGATCGGGCCTCCAGCGGGGTCCCGCGCGGAATAAACACTTCGTTCACGAAGATGAACCGGCCAACTTTTCGCAACAGCAGGTCTTTCAGCTTTCGCATGCCCTGACTTTTGAGAAAGAAATCGTCGAATTCGGCGCCATGGACATGGGCGATAACCGGAGCGCGTGACAGCGTCAGAGGAAGCAGAATGGCCAAATCGCGGATCATTCCGAAACCCGAGCGCGAAACGGAGAGGTAAATAGCGTCCACACGGCCAAAAAGACCCTGAAACAGCGCCCTAATAACCTGCCAGAGCAGCATGAACGGGCCGTACCAGCGTTTGTGACCGTAAAATTCGAAAAAAACAGTGTCGAACTGAGTACCCTCAAGGAAGGATCGGGTCAGGCGGTTCTGGCCGCCGATCGGACCGTCAACCGGCCCTAAAATCGCGATCTTCATTGGAACTCCAGACACACTCGGCACGGTTCACAACTGCGCCGGGACAAGGCGCAAACGTTAAAAAATCCCTAATATCGGGAAGCCGCTGCTTATCGGCTCGCAAGGGCCTTTGCAACTACCAACGGCGTCAGCATCAGCGCCACGACACCGGCGAACGCCAGAGTCCCAAGGGAGATGCCGGTTCCGAGTGATGTCCAGCCCTGCGCGAGATAATAAAGCCCCGGAAACGCTGCAATCACAGCGAGAATAGCCGGGACCGCCATCACCGCGCAAATCGTGCTGCGACCGACTCCCAGCCGCTTCGCCGTCTCACCGGCGATGAACCACAGATTGACGATCAGAAACACGACCGAGAATGACCACGCAATCACTTCAAGTGCCGCGAGGCCATCGTAGAATTGCACGGCGGCAATCACGCAAAGAATATGGATGCAACCCGCGATCAGCAGTTTCGGCGCGAAAGCACCGACCTCGCCTTTGCCGGAAAGATAGCGCATCCAGCCTTCCGACACGATGCTGACAGCGATTCCGAAGGCCATGATGCGGAACAGCCGTGCGCAGGCCTCGGCGCTCCAGCTTGTTTCCGACAGGGTGTCACCGATCCACAGATCGAGCAGCGGCTCGACGAACAGACTGATGAGCGCGACGGAAAACGCCGAAAATACCGACAGGATATAGGTAAAGCGCAGGGTGAGCGCGCGGGCCTGAGCCTCGCCGTCATCCCCGCCTCCGCCGAAATACCGCGAAACCATGGCGTCAAGGCCGACCACGAGGCCCATCGAAAGCTGACGCTGATAGCCGATCAGAGTCAGGACGATGCCGATTATCAGCGTCATCCCTTCGTCCATCGACCAGTTCACGACCAGAGGCGGCCATCGCGTAAAGAGCGCAAAGGCAATAACAACAGCCGCATTCCAGCCCAACAGCTTTCCGACCCAAGCCTGACCGGAAAACTGCATTGGCGCGCGGCGCAACCTGAATTCCGGCTTACCGCGCACCGCGAGGATATAGATCAAGCCCTGAACCAGAACGACGAAGAGGGCGAAGAGGACGTAAAAAACCTGAACCCGCGTATCCATGTCGTAGGACGCAGGCAGCATCAGCGCGATCACGGCGGCGACAAAGCCGCCCGCGCGCTCGAGGATCAGCAGGATGTTGTAGGTGACAACCCGGTTATCAATCAGGATCAGATTCAAAAAGACGATCGCTATTGATGAAATGAACGCGTGAATCCCTGTGGTCAGCAGGGCAACGCCAATGGTCGAGGCCGAGAGCGCGCCGAAGTTCAGGCTGCCTGATACCGCCCAGAAAATCGCGAAAAGGGCGATGGAAAACAGTCCGGCAAGGGCGCTGGCGGCAAACGACGTCCACAGCATCTCGGAAAAGCCGTGCTCTCCCTTCCCGTCGATAGAGAGGCCCAGCACCGGAATCAGTGCATTTTGCAGAGCGACCTTGAACATTGCCGCGATGCCTGTGCTGGAAACCAGCAACAGATAAATCAGCGCCGCGTCGGGGCCGATTTCGGTCATGATCCTGACGATCAGCAGCCCGAAAATAAAGGTCGAGGCCAATCGCAGATAGTTCGAAACAATTCTTTTCATGGAAAATAGCCGATCGCGGTCGCGTCAGAGAGAGCGGGATGAGGATCAGCCTGTGACGGCTTGCCGGGGCGAGTCGCCTGTTGCGAGATCAAGTTCGCCGATTTTACGGGCCGGTACGCCGGCCACAATGGTTGCGCCCGGCACATCCTTTGTCACGACCGCGCCGGCCCCGAGGACTGCATGATCGCCGATCGTCACCCCGGGCAGAATACGCACCCCCGCACCGATATGAACGCCGTCACCAATCGCGACAGGAGCATAATGGGTCGGGGCATCGGCAAGGGTTACGCCGCCGCTGCGGTCGTAAGTTCTTGAATAGACGACGACTTCGCTGGAAATCCCGCAATGGGAACCGATGCGGATACCGCCCGCCGCCGCCAGGAGCGTGCCGTGCGAGATATGCGTGTTCGGCCCGATCTCGCACCAGCCCTCGGACCCTGTATTGATCTTTACTCCCGAGCGCAGGGCCGTGCCCCTTCCCATCGTCACGTCAAAAGGAGAATCGAGAACGACGCCGCGGCCCAGCACCGTCAAGCCGTGGCCGTTCCGGCGACCAACCAGAATTCCCCGGATACGCTCCTCGGCCCGCAGGCCTCTGTCGGGATAGACGATGCCGATCAGATATCCGCCAAACCGCGCAATCCCCTCGAGCAAAAGCAGAGGCATGATATGCCTTAAACGGCGCTGCATGCGGGACATTGGCGGGACCGAGCGTGTTATGGCCCCGCGCTGATCCGCGTTGGATTGTGACGTGATATCGGCCATTTCGAAACTCGCTTAACAGGAAAGTACGCTTCGCCCGCGACGTTTAATCTGCGGGCAAGGAGCGACGTTAAACGAAATGTTCCGGTTCGTTAAGACAAAGAGCGCGTGTTTCACTCGCGCGCGTAAACATCCTCGTAGCGCAGAATATCATCTTCACCGAGATACGAACCGGTCTGCACCTCGATCAGGACCATGGGGACTTTGCCGGGGTTTTCCATCCGGTGTACCGCACCGAGCGGAATGTAGACGGATTGGTTCTCGCTGAGCAGTCTGACGTCTTCGCCGACGGTGACCTTTGCGGTTCCCTCGACAACGATCCAGTGCTCGGAGCGGTGGAAATGGCTTTGCAGGCTGAGAGCCGCGCCGGGTTTGACGTGGATACGCTTGACCTGAAAGCGTTCGCCGACAACGAGACTTTCGAACCAGCCCCACGGGCGGTGATCTTTGGGAAATTGCGTTGCCTGAGGAGCGTTTTTCGCCTCGAGCGCGACGACGACTTTTTTGACGTCCTGAGCGCGGTTCATATCGGCAACCAGAACGGCGTCGTTCATGGCGACGGCGATGATGTTGTTGAGGCCGAGACCGACGATTTCCTGCCGCTCGCTGTCCGAGCGCAAAAGGGTGTTCTTACAGTCGATCGCCGTTGCTGCGCCCGAGGTTGCGACGCCGGATGCGTCCGGCCCGGTTTCGCGCCAGACGGCATCCCAGCCGCCTAAATCAGACCACGCGGCAGAAAACGGAACGACGGTCAGATTATCGGCCCGCTCCATCACGGCGTAATCAATCGAGATGTTTCCGGCTTTGCTCCATGCCGCCGGATCAAGACGCAAAAAGCCGAGATCGGGCTTGGCCGCCGCCAGCGCCGCGCGCACGGGGGGGATCAAATCCGGGGCATGGGCCTCGAACGCGGCGATCATATCGCGGGCGCGGAAGAGAAAAATTCCGGCGTTCCAGAGGTAGTTGCCCTGCGCCAGCATTTCCGCGGCGCGTGCGGCGTCGGGTTTTTCCACGAACCGCGACAGGGCGACCGGCGCACTTTCGGACGGTGCGCTGAGTTCGAGATAGCCGTAGGCGGTTTCGGGATGTGACGGCGTAATGCCGAAGGTCACGAGATTCCCCGTATTGATCGCGGGCAGGCCGCGCGTGACGCAATCGTGGAAGGCGGCCACGTCGGGCATGACCTGATCGGAGGAGGCCACCAGAAGCACGGCGTCGGGGTTTGCGGCAACGCTGTGCAATGCCGCCGCCAGAATTGCAGGGGCCGTGTTGCGGCCCTCGGGTTCAATCAGGATTGTCCCCGGATCAATGCCCGCCGAGTGCAGTTGCTCGGTCACGATGAAACGGAAGTCGGAATTGGTCAGCACCATCGGCGCGTCGAAGGAAATATCGGGTCCTGTGCCTGAAAGACGCCGCGCAGAAGCCTGAAACAGCGTTTCCTCGCCAACCAGAGGCACGAACTGTTTCGGATAGCTTTTGCGGGACAGAGGCCAGAGTCGCGTGCCGGAACCGCCGCATAAAAGGACAGGGGTGATTTGGGTTGTCATCTCGTGGCCATCCTGAACAAATGAAACTTATACGCTGTAGGGCGAAACTGATGCCGCCGGACCTATAAGCACCGAGCCGGAATGACGCAAGATTACCCGTATGCCGGACGCGGCGGACGGCACGCTCCGACCGCGATGAAATCGGGTTGTTGAATGGACGACGTGCCTAGCCGGTGGATGCCTGATGCCATGCCACCGTGCGTTTGACGCCCTCTTCGAAACCGACCGGCAGCGGTCCGCAGACAGCCTCGGTCTCGCTCATGTCGAAGATATACTCGGTGCGGATGTTTTTGAGGCGAAACGAGTTGAAGGGCGCACTGATGCCAAGCAGTCCGAAACCGTCACCCACCAGGGCCAGAGCCTTTGAAACGGGATAGGGCAGGGTGACGGGCCTGCGGACACCAAGCTCGTCGGCGATGCGGTTTGCATAGGCTTTGAGCGAAAGCGCCTCGTAATCGGCAAGATAGAAAACCTTGCCCTGAATCGCCTCTGCCGGGGCTTCGGCCAGACGCATGTATTGCGTGGCGATGTTTTCAGCGTAGGAATACGATTTCCAGAGATCACCGCCGCCCGCGTGAAAATATGTGCGCTTTTGGATATGCCGGTACAAGCTGCGGTAATGCGCGCTCATATGCGGGCCCCAGACGGTCGTCGGGCGGGTCAGACACCATGTCACGCCGCCGCCCTGCGCCGCGCGCACGCGCTTTTCCGTCTCGATTTTGCTTTCGCCGTAAACCGTGCTCGGTTCGTATTCTTCCGGCCCTGTGGGGACCATGCCGACACGGCAAACAAGCTGTGACGAGGTATAAATCCCGCGCGTAACGCTGTTACATTCCGAAATTGCAGCGCAGAGATTGTCGACCGCCGTCGTGTTGTCGCGGTAGTCTTCGAGCGTTTTGCCGTCCAGATCGGTCCGTGCCGCAAGGTGGATTACGACGGTCGGCCCGAAGGCGTTCAGGCTGCGCCCCAGCGCCTCGCGGTCGAGAAGGTCGAGTTCCTCAGCGGCCCAGTCTTCACGCTCGGCAGGGGCCGGTTTGCGGTCGATGCCGAGAACAGTCCAGCCCTGACGGTGCATCAGGTCGGCGGTCCAGCGACCGACAAGGCCCGTAGTACCGGTAATGAAAACGCGTTTGGTCACGGGCTACTCGCTCGACAGGGGTAAACGGAAACGGTGAGGACAGGGGCCGGATGCCTTGCGGCATCCGACGTTCAGTTGATTGTGCTGTTGTTCGATTCGGTGACCGATTCAACGCTTTCCCAGCGCAAAACATCGCCGACGCGGACGTTTTGCGCCAGATTTCCGCCGGACCACCGGAGTTCCAGAAACCCGAACTGGCCCTCGTAGATATCGTCGACAATGCCGATAATCTGGGGATCGCGGGCCAGGCGGACCTGCATGCCCGGTTGCAGCAACCGCGCAAGTTTAGGGACATCTTCGCCGCCCCGACGTTTGCCGTTCTGTTCGCGCGGGACCACGATTGATCCGCCCGGACCGACGGCCTCGACAGGATGCCGCTGCATCCGCGTTTGCTGCACAACGACCGATTGCTGCGGTTTTTTACGGACCCTGTTGTTGCTGATATCCGCAACCCGCCCGACAAACTGGCCGTTATAGAAAGAGACGGCGCCCCACCGGTCACGGTCCGGCAGGTGGGTCGAATCGATCTGGTTGTTTCGGATGGTCAGATTGTCGAGCGCAATCACGTTGATCCGGCCATCCACCACGTTGTTGTCGATGGTGATGTTCCGGATGCCCGTCCCGGATTTCATCGCATGCGGTTCTTTCGCCTTCATCCGCCGGATGCGGGAATTGCGGACGATCACTTCGTTTGCGACCTTATCGAACTCGAACACGTTGGCGACATCGACGTTATCAATGATCGTTCGCGCGCTCTCGCGGGCATAGAGATTATAGTCGTTTGTTCCTGTCAGAATCAGGTCTTTCAGGATGACCGTGTGCGCGGCGAATGCGACCGACTGCAAAATGCGGGCGCTGGGGTTCGCGCGGAATGTAATGCCCTCGACCCAGACAATCTCGGGGTAGAAATAACGCCCGACCACTTGCGGGCGATCATCAAGAAGCAAAACCCGGGGTTTACCGAAGGCAACCGCCTCGGACCTGAAATTGCCCCGTTGGCCCGCAGGCATGTAGCCGTAATCAGGCCAGCGCGCGTCATAGCGGCGCTGTAGCGGCTGATCGAGTAAAAGCTGCTGTCCCTGAACCGCCGAAACACGACGCCATTCGAATTCGCGCAGGTTCGGCGTGTAACCGAAGCTCATCAGAGCATACCCGTGAACCAGAATGCGGTCGCCTGCCTCGTATCGCGCCGCGTCGGCAGGATCGGTCAGCGTGATAGACTGTTGTCCGGCCTCGGCGGTCGCGATCCGGTCACCGGAAATATAAAGCTCGGGACGCTCGCCCGGACCGCGCGGCGCGCTGTCAAGATCACCCTGCAGCGAAAACATTCCCTGACGCGGAAAAGCGTTGAAGTCGTTTACATACCGCGCTGTCGACGTGCTCTGGAACGTCGCGCCCTGTCCGCTGACACGCACGCGGGTAAGACCGTAAAGCCAACGGTTGTTCGAATAAAGATAATCGCCCGGCGGGAAAACCAGCCGCCAATAAGCATGACGGTCGCGGGCAATCAGGCTGTCGCGAAGCTGTTGCAGCGCGAAGGCGTTATCGGTCGCGCCGTCACCGCGCACACCGGCGGTTGACACGTCCACTACGATTTCACGGCTGCTGTCCCAGTACGGCTCCAAATCGGGAGATGCCGATGCAGGCCGGGGGCCGAGCATCAGTGCAGACAACAACAAAGCGCAGGCAAGACGCGCCAGCGTTGCCGCCCGGCGGGGCGACGTCCGCGCGTCTGACGGATGATGCGGAGCGGCGGTTATCATGCTGTCTGACCGCGTGCCGCGATCAACTGATCGCGCGACCAAAGTGTCATGTACTTTTCGCGGCGCGGCGCCTCGTAGTCAGCAAAACGGTCAAGCGGTTCGCCAAGATTAAACGGCGCGGCCTGCAGGTTAAGCGGACGGTGCTTGCCGGTCACAATCTCACGATTCGTGTCGATCTGCGGCATGTTGGTGGTCAGCAGATACGGGATATCCGAGGCGATGAAATTGTCGATGAACCGGAAAATATCTGTGCTGGAAAGATGGAACAGGCAGTCTCGGCAGAACATCAGATCGACGTCAGGCAGTTTGTCCGCCGTGATGTCAACGAGCACGAACTCGACATTCTGTCTGGTGTTCTTTTCGCGCAGCGTTTCGACCAGATCCGGCACGATCTCGCCGCCGATGTAATGAATGTGCTCGGGCAGCGCGACCTCTTTCATCCAGTTCCAGTCGCCGCACGGCGCATCCAGAACGCGCTTCACATTCCACTTGTCCAGAAAGGGCACGAGATCGCGGCGAAGCAGGGTCGTGTTGTCCAGTGTCGATCCGCTGCCGCTGACACTTTCCTGATTGTCGTTCCACCAGCCGGTGCGGTAAATCTCGGAAAACCGGTCCTGCATCGAAAGCTTTTCCAGCTTGCGATCCATCAGCGTTCCCTTGATGAAACGAGAAATTCTGTTTAACATTATACACTTGGTCCTGTAAACTGTCCGTATACCGGACGTTGCACGCTACGCTCGGTTCAGTACGCCTCTTGCGTCAGGCGATCAATTCGGATTTCCGGGATGCGTTGGGCACACCCCTCCGACGGTCTGTGATCTAACCTCGCCGCATTTTACAGTAAATGGCAGACGTCCTTGCGAAAGTAAACGGCGTGATCCTTCGTCTCTCGCACGAAGCCCAGCGCCAAAAATGGCCCGGTTGGGGTTTTTTCAGGGCGCGCGGAGACAGGGAAGAAGACGCCGCGACGGTTTCAGCGGCCTGCAGTCGGGTTATTGAAGAGTTTTGCGCGGGTTTTCAGAGGTTTTCCCTGCCCGTTTGAGAGTTTTGCGCGACGATCGCGATTAGAGGGCCGCGATTGCCTCCAGGATTTTGTCGGAGACTTCGGCGGGGCCGCCCTTGGCGCGGTTGGCGTGGCGGCGGGCTCCGGGGAGGCGGGCTCCCTCCATATCTTCAATCTTACCGAGTAATTCTTCGCCATG
>CALGNW010000269.1 GCA_937958345.1 uncultured Neomegalonema sp.
TCCTGCACCAGATCGTCGGCGCGGGCCTGATCGTAAACAAGGCTGCGGGCGAAGGCGCGGAGGTTGTTGGTCTGTGCGAGCAGGTCTTCTTCAAGGCTCATTCCTTGCCGCCCTGTCGCAGTTGTTCGAGCAGCGCGTTCAGCTTGTCCGGCAGGGGTTCGTTCGCGACGTTGTCATAGACCTGCCTGATGGCGCTGGAAATCCGGTCTTCGTGCCCCGCGCCCGCCTGCATTCCGTCCCCGCCGTCACCCTCTTCCCGCGCCATACAGTCCCCGCATTTTTCAAAGTGATTTTGTCTCAATGGAACAAAACTTCCGCAACAGGCGTTTGGTTCCATAATTGATTGATAAAATTAGCGGGTTAGGACGTTCGGAGATTATGAACGATAACGGACACTCTTCAGATAGCACGCCGAGTATTCACAGCGCCGTCGCGCGGCATTTGCCGTTTTTGCGCCGGTTTGCGCGGGCTTTGACAGGGTCGCAGCAAAGCGGCGATGCCTACACAGCGGCGACGCTGGAGGCGATTATTGCGGATCGCGGCGCCTTTGATACCGCGCTGGAACCCAAGGTCGCGCTGTTCAAATCGTTCTATGCGGTCTGGTCGAGCGCCGGTTCCGTCGGTGAGATGAACCCCGATGGTCTGCTCGATCGCGAGGCGGCGGCGCAGCTCCGGATGGCGGGGCTGACCCCCCGGACGCGCGCCGCATTTCTGTTGGGGGCGCTGGAGGATTTCAGTGCCGCAGAAATCGCGCCGGTGATGAGCGTGTCCGAGGAAGAGGCCGCGCTGTTGCAGGACACCGCGCTGGGCGAAATCGAAAAGCAGTCCGCCGCGCGCGTCCTGATTATCGAGGACGAGCCGATTATCGCGATGGATATTGAATCAATCGTGCTGGAGCTGGGCCACTTCAGTCTCGGGGTGGCCGATACGCGCGAGATTGCGGTGCGGCTGGCGGATGAAAAACGCCCCGATCTGATCCTGAGCGATATTCAGCTGGCGGACGGGTCGTCGGGCGTTGATGCGGCCCATGATATTCTGGCCAAATTCGACGTGCCGATCATCTTTATTACCGCTTTTCCCGAGCGGTTGCTGACGGGCGAGCGGCCCGAGCCGACGTTTCTGATTACCAAGCCGTTCAAGCGGGCGGCTGTGCAGGCGGCGATTTCGCAGGCGCTGTTTTTCGGAACCTCGGCGGGCATTCAGGTCTGAGATAGACGCCTGAGACAGACGAACCGACTGTTCAGGTGGCCTATTATGCCGCCTGAACGCGCCGGAATTTTACCCGACATTTCAAAGACGCAGCCGCTTCGGCCCTTCGCTTACCTAGGCGGACAGGGCCGTGAGCGGCTGTGATTTTTGCAGGGCGACCAACAGGTCGGGTGTGTTGCGTTCTTCGGGGGTGGCGCAGGTTTTGCGCTGTGCCAGAAGGCGGCCCAGACGCGGCGACGCGGTGATGACCGCGAACGGAATGGCCAGCACGAGGCCCAGCACCACCGGCGCGGACCATGCGAGCGCCATCGGCGCTTGCAGGGCGAAAGTGGCAATCATGGCCAGACCGAACAGGGTTTGCGGCCAAAGCTCTTTCGCCGCCAGTGACCACGGGATGCCGTGAGCGTCGCGGTCCTGACCGTTCCAGCCGATACGCCGGCCCATCAGCAAACCGCCGAGGAAGATCGTCAGACGCAGGGCAACCGACGGGGACATCAGAATCGAAAACAGCGTTTCGACGACCACGCCCTTCGCAAAGCGGCGCTTTCCGCCATAGCGCGCCACGCCGCCCGGTTGAAACGCAACGCTGATTGCGCCGAATATCTTGGGCGCAAGGCTCATCCCCACAACAATCAGGAACATCGTCACGGCAAGATCGTGATGGAAAAAGCCGGTCGGGTCCACGATCACTTTGATCATGCCGAGCGCGGTCAACAGCATCCAGGCCGGTGCGGACAGATACATCAGCATCGCCTGTACAAGCTGGAACCGGCTGACCGGCGGCAAACCGGGCAAGCCCAGCAAGCGCCAATACTGCATATTACCGTTACACCAGCGTTGTTCGCGCGTCATAAAGTCGAGGATCGAGACGGGGTTATCCTCATAGCTTTCGGATTCGACCGGCAGGACGCGGACCTCGTACCCGGCGCGGCGCATCAGAACAGCCTCGATCTGGTCATGGCTGAGGATATGCCCGCCCCATGGCGGTTTGCCCGGCAGGGTCGGCAGATCGCAATGGGCCTTGAACGGGGCAACGCGGACGACGGCGTTATGACCCCAGAACGGACCGCAATCGCCCTGCCACCACGCGCTGCCGAGGGTAAAGCTGGTCATGCCATGGCGCATGCCGAATTGAAAAATACGTCCGAAAACACTGTCCGCAGGCGCGCCGACCGCGAGGCTTTGCAGGATGCCGAGGCGGGGCTTTGCCTCCATAATCCGGCACATGCGGACGATGATGTCGCCGCCCATGGTGCTGTCGGCGTCCAGCGGCACGAAAAAGCGGTACGGCTCGCCGAAATCGCGCAGGAATTCCCAGACATTACCCGCCTTATAGCCGGTATTGTCGGCGCGGCGGCGATAGGTTGCCTTGCCGAACCCGTCGAGCGCGGTTTTGTTGGCGGCGAACAGCGACTGTTCCTGTGCCGCGATCACCGGATCGTCCGTGTCGCTGAGAATAAAGAGGTCGAACGCGCGACCCTGATCGGTTTTGTCCAGGCTGCCGCGCACCGCCAAAAGGCGCGAAAACGCGCGCTGCGGGTCTTCGTTGCGGATGGCCATGGCCACGGCAATGCGCGATTTCAGCGGCGCGGTGGAGGTCAGGTCTTCATCGAAAAGAGCAACGGATTCAGGGGTTTTTTTGCGGGTCGCAATAATCAGACCGACCAGCGAATTCCAAAAGCCCAGAACCGTCCACGGGGCGCTGAGTCCGATGCAGGCGAGAATACCGATCTCGAGCGCGTCGATGCCGTCGCCGTTAAAAACCGTGGCAATGCCGATCATAATGCCCAGCAGTGTCAGCAAATTCAGCGTCAGCATGGTCAGGCGGCGCAGGGTCAGGGTGCGGCGGCTTTGCAATCCTGCGGGGGTCATGGCCCCGCCTGAAGCGGGCGACGTCAGGACTTTCAGACGCGGGCCGACAACGTCCCGATCGGAAATATCTGTCATCAAGTTTACTCCAGTCCCAACCGGCGGGCTTTCCGTGCCCTGCGACATAACGTAACTTAGGCGCTCGCGTTCCATCTTCCACGAAAGAGGCGATACTTGGCCAGAGCCCTCACGTATACGTCAGCGGGTGTCAGTGCGCTGCACACAGTCGATCCGCGCCCGCTGGACGCCGGACGCGATGCGCGGGTGCGGATGCTGTGGTCGGGAATTTCGCGCGGGACCGAGCGGCTGGTTTTCGAAGGCCGTATCCCGCCCGGCGAGTACGAGCGGATGCGCGCCCCGTTCCAGCGCGGCGATTTTCCGTTCCCCGTCACCTATGGCTATTCGGCGGTCGGACGGGTCGAGGAGGGGCCGCCCGATGTGCTTGGAAAGGCGGTATTCTGCCTGTTTCCGCATCAGGATGTGTTCGAGGTTCCGGTATCTGCGCTGAGTGTGCTGCCCCCGGGCCTGCCCCCCCGCCGTGCGGTTCTGGCGGCGAATATGGAAACGGCGCTGAATGCGGTTTGGGATTCGGGCGTCGGGCCGGGGGACCGTGTGGCCATTGTCGGAGGCGGTATTCTGGGCGGTCTGATCGCCGGATTGGTCGGCGGGATACCGGGGATCGAGGCGACGCTGGTGGATGTGGTCCCGTCGCGTGCGGCGCTGGCCGCTCACATGAACGTGCAATTCCGTGAGCCGGATGGTGCGCCCTGCGATTGTGATGTGGTGTTTCATACCTCCTCCAGCGGGTCGGGGGCGGCGACGGCATTGGCATGCGGCGGGCTGGAGGCGCGAATCGTCGAGGTCAGCTGGTTCGGGGATGCCCTGCCCGCGCTGCCGCTGGGCGGGGCGTTCCATGCCAAGCGGCTGACCTATCAGTCCTCGCAGGTCGGGCAGGTTTCGGCCACGCGGCGGGCGCGCTGGTCTTATGACAGGCGGATGGCAAAGGCGCTGGACCTGTTGCGCGACGACACATACGACGCGCTGATTACGGGCGAGGTGGCTTTTGATGATTTACCGGCCATGTTGCCCGATATTCTGGCCGCTGATGCACAGGGCATCGCGACGGCAGTGAAATACGGGGAGTAGGCGATGTACGCCATTGAAGTTCGCGACCATATTATGATCGCGCATAGTTTTCGCGGCGATGTCTTCGGCCCTGCCCAGGCGTTGCACGGCGCGACGTTTGTTGTGGATGTGGCGTTCTATCGCGAGACGCTGACCGAGGACGGTATCGTCGTTGATATGGGCCGCGCGCATGATGCGCTGAAGGCCGTGCTTGTGCCGCTGAACTATTCGAACCTTGACGATAATCCGGCGTTCAAGAACCTGAACTCGACGACCGAGGTGCTGTGCAAGCATATCTTTGATGCCATGGCGGGGGCGGCACGGTCCGGCGCGCTGGGGCCGGGATCGGACGGGATCAACCGGATCAAGGTGACGCTGGGCGAAAGCCATGTCGCACGGGCATGGTACGAGGCGGCGGTTTGAGCCACGCGCGCCTGTGCTTTGCCATTCCCGGCGACCTGAACGCCCCGACCGGCGGCTATGTCTATGCGCGGCGTCTGTTGGCGGAATGGCCGGACCAGCACGTGTCGGCAGCGGTGCTGGAACTGCCGGATATTGCGGGCGCACCCGACGGGGCCGCGCGTCTGCCGTCCCTGTTCGGGCGGGCGCAGCCGCCGTTTTTAATCGACGGGCTGGCCTATGGTGTTTTTCCCGGCGCACTGGCCAAGACGGTTGGGCCGCACAGCGTCGCGCTGGTGCATCATCCGCTGTGTGATGAACAGGGGCTGGATGCGGCGACCCGTGCGCGGCTGGAGGCCAGCGAGCGTCTGGCGCTGGGCTTTGCCGCCGGTGTTGTCGCATCCAGCCCCTCGACCGCCCGTGATCTGGTTGCGCGGTTTGGTGTGCCCGAAGACCGCATAACCGTCGCAATCCCCGGAACCGACCCCGCGCCCGAGGCGGCGCTGGCGGGTGAAATACCGCGTATTCTGGCCGTCGGCTCGGTGACACCGCGCAAGGGGTATGGTGCGTTGATCGGAGCGTTGTCGGCGCTGAAGGATATGCCGTGGCACTGCGATATTCACGGAACGCTGGACCGCCATGACGCCGAGGCGGCGCGGGTGCGCGGGTTGATCGCGGCGGCGGGTTTGGCGGATCGTATCACGCTGCACGGTGCAACGACGGATGCGCAGGTCGCGGCGGCGTATCTGGGGGCGGATCTGTTCGTCGCGCCGTCCCTGCACGAGGGTTATGGCATCGCTGTGGTCGAGGCGATGGCGCACGGATTGCCGGTCGTGACCACCACCGCCGGAGCCTTACCCGACACCGCGCCCTGTGCCGTGCAGTGCAAGCCGGGCAGTGCGGATGAACTGGCCAAGAGGTTGCGGCCCCTGATCGGATCGCGCGAGGCGCGGGCGGCGCTGGGCGGGACATGCCGCGCCTTCGCACAGGGTTTGCCGCGATGGGATGAAACCGCGCGTCTGGTTGCGCAGGCCGTGGCGGCGGTGCGGGCGCGCAGCAAAGGACCGCTTCAATGAGTTTCGATGCGGCATGGCTGGACCTGCGCGAACCTGCCGACCATGCGGCGCGGGATGCGGGATTACTGAGCGCGTTTGCCAAAGGGTTGCCCGATCAGGCGCGGATTGTCGATCTGGGCAGCGGCACGGGGTCAACCTTGCGGGCGGTGTCGGCGCACCGGCCCGATGCGCGCTGGCGCCTGACTGATAACGACCCCGCGCTGCTGGCCGAGGCCGGGCGCCGCGCGCCGCAGGCCGAGGTGATGCAGGTCGATCTGGCCCGCGACCTGAGCACGGCACTGGCGGGAGAGGCGGATGCGATCACGGCGTCGGCGCTGATTGATCTGGTGTCCGCTGAATGGCTGGATGCGCTGGCAGAGCAGGCGCGGGGGCGGGCGCTGTATATCGCGCTGAGCTATGACGGGACCGAGGTCTGGTCGCCCGGGCATCCTGCCGACGCCGATATCTTTGCCGCCTTTGCCGTGCATCAGGCGGGTGACAAGGGATTCGGCCCCGCAATGGGCGCGCAGGCCGTGCCGTATCTGAAGGCTGCACTGGAAAAGGCCGGATACCGCGTTGCGCTGGCGCCGTCGCCGTGGCGGATCGGGCCGGGGCCGTTGATGGCGTCACTGGCCGAGGGCATTGCAGGGGCGGCAACCGAGGCAGGCGTTGCCGGACCCGTGGCCGCGGAATGGGCGGGGGCGCGGCGGTCCTGTGCCGGATGCACGGTCGGGCACGTTGATTTATTTGCACGATTTGAAACGCACACGGTACAAATTTAAGATGTATGCGCCCGAATTGACACATGTGGGAAAAAGTCTACTTTAATCCGCAGAACGCGGGGCCACGAACTACCCTCACCCCCCCCCCGGTCTCGCGTTCATTTTCGCCCGAAACTCATCCGCCGGAACACGCCGTCGCGTTTGAAGATGTGCATGAGCGCGCCGCCGATATGCAGGACGGCGAGGACGATCAGGACCTTTCCGACAATTTCGTGCAGCTCGAACAGGGTTTTGGACAGCTCGCGATCCTGAGTGAAGGGGTTGTCGATGCCCAGACCGTCCAGCAGCGGGACCGGCGCGGGAAAGGACCATGTGCCGATCAGGCCCAGCACCGGCTGGATAATCAGCAACGCATAAAAGCCGATATGCACCACAGCCGAGGCGGTGCGCTGCCAGTTTGCCAGTCCGGCATGAGGGGCCGGTGCGCCGTGGACCAGCCGCGCGACAATCCGCAACAGCATCAGAACCAGCACGACGACGCCGAAGTTTTTGTGATTGGCGTAGATCATTTCATAAAGGCCGGCGGGCAGGTCCGCCGCCTTCATATGCGTCATAACCCAGCCGCCCGCCAGCAGGCCGAGCACCATGAGCGCGATCAGCCAGTGCAAAACGCGTTGGGTAAAAGCATAGCGGTCCTGTGTCATAGCGTGTCCCTTCCTGTTGAGCGCCTGCGTTCAACCTGAATCGGTCGTCGACCCAAGCTTGGCCGAAGACCGATGCCCATCTACTCCGTGGATCGCCAGCCGCTCTGGTCCGGAAAGCCTATCACAGCGCCGCGCGTTCCGCGCAAGTCACAGGCAAAAAGGACGTCGCCGTCGTCGAAAATATGCGTTTCGCTGGCCGGAGAAATCGCGTCGGTCAGTTTCTGAATCGGCGGCAGCGTAAAGCCGGGTTTGCCCGACCCCATCAGCATCGGCGCGACCATGATGTGCAGGTGATCGACCACGCCGCCCCCGACCGCGAGCGACAGCGTGCGCGGCCCGCCCTCGATCAGAATCTTGGGACAACCGCGCGCGGCCAGCGTGTCGATAATCCGGCGCGGGCTGATGATGCCGTCGTCACCGGTCGGCAGGGTCAGGATTTCAATGGCGGCGGGCAGGTCTGTGGTTTGCGCTGCGCCTTCGGCGCGGATGACCATAACCGGACCGGCATTGTCATGGAAACACTGGGATTTGGCGGGCACACGCCCGCTGGGATCAAGCACCACGCGCAGAGGCGTGACCCCGTCCACCAGCCGCACCGTCATGCGCGGATTATCCAGTGCCACTGTCCCCGCACCGACAATCATCGCATCGACAGCCGCGCGCATCCGATGAAGATGCGCCAGCGCCTCGCGCCCGTTGATATACAGAGACTCGCCGGTGACAGTCGCCACCCGCCCGTCCAGCGTCTGGCCGAGTTGTCCGACGACGATTGCGTCAGCAGCGTTGATCCGCGCCAGAGCGGTGTCGGGATCGTACTTCATAATGCCCCGTCCAGTCTCCTCCGCTC
>CALGNW010000270.1 GCA_937958345.1 uncultured Neomegalonema sp.
TTCGCCGGATTGAACGAGGTCTGGAACGACTGGGTTCCCGAGGGCCATGCCCCCGCCCGTGCGTGCGGCGAGGCAAAGCTGGCGCGCGAAATTCTCAAGGTCGAAATCATCGTCGACGCTGTCTACGACTGACCGCGCGGCGTGTGCTTCAGGACAGTGTCAGGGTCAGGATTGAATGATCCGACACACCGCCAAGGCGCGGTTCGTGGTCATATTCCGCGGCGGTTATGCGTTTATCCAGCGACGGCGTGGCCAGCGCATGGTCATAGCGGAACCCGTTCTGCCGCTTGGCACTCACCCAGGTAAATTCGCGCGCTTCGGGGTGACGCGACCGCCAGGCGTCAACCCAGTTTTGGACCAGCAACTGCTGAAATAAATGCGTGTTCACAAAGGATTTCGTCTCGGAATCCTCAAACGGAATCCCGCAATTCAGATCACCGATCAACAGCGCCTGCTCTGCGACCGGTAAATCCAGCAGCGCATGGAACAGCGGAACCTGCGCGCGCTTTTGCGGAAAGTGCAGCGGATAAAGTGTGATGCCGTCGATCTCGGCACACAGAATATGCGTCTGCCCGTCCGCATCCGCCTCGGGAAAAGGCCGGACCGTAAAAGGACTGCGCGCCGCCAGCAAAATCGTATTCTCGCGTGCGTCCTTGGTTTCGGGCAGATGGATTTGCGAAAAGCCCTGCGCCTGCAATCCCCGCAACAACGGCTCCTCATGCTGGCCGCGCCTGACCTCCTGCAAAGTCAGGATATCCGGCTTGTGATCCGCAATCGCCGCAAGAATACCGTCCATCCGCCGCCCGCCGCCATGCAGGATATTCCAGCTGAGAATCTTGGTCATTCCTGAACGACCCAACCCTTCTTGAACTTCGCTTCTTCCCACATCTTCCAGAAACCCTCGATCTGCTTTTTCGACGAACTGACGCGAATGTCGTGTTGCAGCGGATCTTTTCTGTTGGGGGAATAGTCGGTCAAGTGAATGACATAAGCCGGATGATCGCGCGAGACTTCCTCTTTGTTGGTCTTCCACATCACGATTTTTCTGACCATCGTCGCACCGCGCAACTCTTTGGTGGCAACCGCCCGTTTGATGACTGTCGACACAGGCAGCTTCACATCCTCGGCGGTACGGTCCGTTTCCGGAATGTGCGTGATGTCGGTCAGTTGCGACAGCTTCACATCCTCGGCGGTGGCAGATTTATCGTCGCGCAGGCGCAGGAATTGCGGAGAGATTATGCTGGCCAGCGGCAACCGCCGCACCCCCTGCCAAGCCTTCTTTTTCGGGTCCCACTCAATGACCATCCGGTCAATCGTGCCGCCGCGCGAGGTCTGCGAGATTATGTCGAGGCACGATATTTCGACCACCACACCGGGCTGGATCATGCGATAGGCAACACGGTCCGAGTTCACTTCGACATAGTCACTCTCGGCATCGCGCTTGCGCAGGGTTTTCAACAGGCGTGCGCGGTCATCGTCCGAAAATCCGCCGCCGACCCGACCGATGATCTGAAACGCGCCGTCCTTGCGCACGATCCCCAGCAGCATCGAGTGCAGCAATCCGGCACGATCATCAACGCCTTCGGAGTACCCGACCACGGCGAGGTCCAGCGTATGGCGCGGCTTGATTTTAAAAACACCCGCGGCGTCCGAGCGCGCGACAACCCCCTCTGCGCCCTCCTTTTCGACCCATTTCGCGTACTGTTTCCGAACGCCCTTGAAATCTTCGCCCGTGACCGTTTCAACGGCGTGAACACGGTCCCCCGTTCCGAACAGCGCCTGCGCCTTGGCGATGGCATCGGTATAGCGCATCGACAGGTCTTCGCCGTCCAGATCATAGATATTAAAGACGGCAAAGCACAGCCGCGCGACATCCTCTTCGGTTTTCGGGGCGCGGCTCAGGCGCGTTGCGTCATGCACCCACGCGCGCTCGCCATCCGCACGGCGGGCATAAACTTCGCCGCCGATCATGGCCTTTTTGATCTTGGCCTTTTTCAACAGCGCGGCGGCTTCGGCGTGAAACATCGCACCCGCCCGCACCGTGCCGCCGGGGTTCAGCGTGATGACGTCGCCGCCATCATAATACAGCACGGCAAACTCGCCGTCATACTTGCGGCTGATCGCATATTCGGCGGGGGGCAGGCGCTTGGCTGCGGTGTCGAGGTCCAGCGCAACCATCATGCGCCCCAACTGCCGCCGCCGCAGGCGAACCGCCTGTAACAAGGCCGGATCTTTCAGGGCATCAGACCCGCCCGTCGCATATCCCGCGACCTTTTCCGTCAGTTTTTTTGGGTCCGCAAACCGCTTTACCATCAGGCTCATTTATCCGCCTTTTTCGGTTTGGCTTTGGTCGCCTTGGGTTTGACGGCCATCGGTTTCTTAGCAGCAGCCTTTTTGGGCGCAGCCTTTTCGGGCACAGCCTTTTTCGCGACGGTCTTCTTAGCAGCGGTCTTCTTCGCGGCGGTCTTTTTGGACGCCGCTTTTTTCGCAACATCCGCCTTCGGCTTTGCCGCGCTCTTGGTCTTTTTAACCGCCTTCTTCTTTGCGGCGGTTTTCTTCACAGCCGGTTTTTTCGCATCGGCTTTGGCAGGCTTATCAGCCTTGATATCCGCTGGCGGTTCGGGGGGCGGTTTCAATTCCATATTCGACAGGTGCAACAGCAAAATATAGTTCTTGCCGTCAACGCGCCCCTCAAGAAACCCGCGATACGGCGTCGATCCGCGCCGGAAAACCAGCGGCTGTTTCCCCGACCGGCCACCGCCCAGCAGCATGACCGAATTTGCCTTGTGCAGTTCCTCTGCCATCCCGAACAGAAAATCAAAAGTCAGGCCGTTGACATGCACGATTTGCAGTTTGGATGAGAACACGAACTTTCGGTACGCCTCGGCTTTGGGCAGCATCGTGCCGGTCCATTTAAGCGGCACATCGGCATCTACATTCGCCTCGTCGCGCTCGCGCGGGCGGCGTTCTTTGACGCGGCCAAAGGGACCGCGCACGACCTCGAACTGTTCAATCCGAAAAACCAGCGCGTCTTCGGGGTCGGTATAAACGCGGCTGAGGTTCCACAGCGACGTGCCGAACCGCTCCATGTCGATTTCGGGATCACCCGCCACCAGATCCTGCCCCAGCTTTTCGGGCGATCCGGCCTGCTCGACCAGCGTTGCATAGTCGTGATCGACGGTCGCCTTCAGCACACGGCGGGTATACGCCCGCCCGCCCTTGGGTCCGACATACCGGACAGGCTCGTTAATCCGCACGCTCTCGGCCTTCACAACCGCATCGCGTTTCCGGCTGTCGGTCAGGTTGATATTCGGCACGTTATTTCACCCTTTCACAGCATCGAAAAGTCGAGGCCGTCACCCTCGTCGCCGTCGTCATCCTCGACCTGCGCCTTGTCCGCGCCGCACAGCGCCGCCTCTTCCAGACCGATAAAGCCGACGCCGCTTTCCTCTCCGATCAGCATCCAAACCGACCCGCGATCCCCCTGCAGGATGAACGCAACATCAGGATCAATACCCCCGCGATAACTGAACGGAACCCGAAAGATTTTACCCTGCTCCAAATCCTTCAGCAACGGCTGGGGCAGCGGATCATCGCCTGTCAGGCGGTAACAAAGCCGGATCGAATGATCGAGGAATGTCTCGACCGAAACCGCCTCGGCAATCTCGGTGGGCGCCTTGAAACTCGATTCCATTTCGACCAGCGGTTTTCCCTTGGCATCAACGGGCACAAGGTCGCTGCGGTCGATCCATTCCCCGTCAGGATTCATATAACCAAAGGCGGTTCCCCCGGCAGGGATCAGCGTGCGCCCGTCACTGGCCAGCGTTGACAGTTTGCAGATATCGCCATCGGCATTGATCGTTTCGACCACGACCGACCCGTACAGTTTCGTGCGGTCGAGCTTTTCGATCCCGCGCGCGAAAGTATTGCCGCCAAACGTAAACTCCAGACTACGCGCCATCTATTTCTCCCTGCCGTCCGGCGTACCTATCGCAAACGCTATAAATCAACGATTGCCTCAACCCGCAATCACCTCGGCTGCCTTTAACGCGGCGGCAAACGCCTTTACGCCGTCCTCTTCGGGGCGGCAAGCGACACCCCGGTCATCAATATACGCCTGCGCGGGCGGTTTGCCGTGGGCGTTGTGGATGTGCGCATAAACAAACCCGTGCGAGTCCAGCCACGCCTTCAGACCCGCGATCAGCTCTTTGCGCTCGGCTGCCTTCGCCCGCGACAGCCGCGCGGTCAGGATCGTAATATCCGCCCATTCCGACAGGGCGCGGGTAAAATCGACGGCCCCGTCAATCGGCGCGCCGAATTCCATCAGCGACCCGCCGTCATGCTGGTGCAAAACCCCGTCGAGATCGACGCACACCGTCGCCTTGCCCTCCCGCTTGAACCGGCGCTTTCGCGCGGCGGCGGTTTTGGCCGGTTTCGGTTTGTCCGCCGTGCGCCGCGTTGTGCGCGAGCCGTAGGTCGCATTTTCCGGCGCGGGCGGGGGCGGCGGACCGGGCACGACACTCAGCATCCGGTCGATGGCCGCATCGCCCTCCAGCCACGGATCATCCAGATAATCCTCGCCGCTCCAGACCCGCGAATAATGTTCCAGCGTGTGGTGCAGCCCCGGCAGACGGAACCACGCCCCGATGCTGCGCGGTTTCAGCTTTTTCGGAAAAGTCTCAGGCTCCTCGTCAAGATGCGAGGCTTCCCATGTCGAGACCAGCGAATACGCCAGCGCAAACACGTCCTCGGTCGGGGCGGGATCAGCGAACAGGACCCACAGATGAAACCCGCCCGCCTTGTTGGTATCAAACAACAGCGGATCATATCCCTGCTCCTGCAACCGCTCGCACCAGTCCAGCGCCGCCGCGAGGTTGCGCCGCGCGTGCTCCTCCGCCGTCGGCTTGCCGATATCATGCATGTCGATATCGATACCCAGCCATTTACTGGTGTTTTCCTTTGATTTCGTGTGCAGCCCGATCAACTGGGGCTTACGAAAGTGACGGCTGGAAAAATGCCGCGTCAGCTTGTCGATGGTCACATGGTCGGACCCGTCGCGCATCGACACCATCGGCAGGGTCATCGCCTTATAGGCTTTGCCGGTCTTCTTGCGTTCGGCAGGGGTCAGCACGCTGTACTGGCCCCAGATATCCTTGCGATTGACCAGCCGGTCCATCGCCCAATCCGCCAGTTCACCGGCCCGCGCCGCCCATTCCTCGCCGACAATTTCATGGTGCGTAGCCAAAGCGCGCTTCCCCTCCGGTTGATAAACAGGCGTCCAGCCTAGCAAGCCAAAGGCCCAGCGACCAGAGCAGCGCGCGGCCTGCCGAACCGTTCTCAAATTGTTCAAGCGCAGTAGGTTCATCTTGCGCCGATGCAACGCATCGCTATGGTCGCGCGCAAGGAAACGGAACCAACCGGAACAGGAAATCGCAATGCGCCTTATTACCGTTGCACCCCTTATCGCACTGGCGATCGGCGCGGCAATTTACTGGCAATACGGTTCCGGCAACAGCGGCACACCGGCGGCAACAGCCCCGCAAACCACCACATCAGGAACGGACACACCCATGGATTATCTGGCCGAGAACGCAAAGAAAGACGGCGTCACCGTCACCGCCAGCGGACTGCAATACAAAGTGCTGGAAGAAGGCACAGGCCGCCAGCCCGCCGCAACCGACACTGTCGAGGTCCACTATACCGGCACGCTGACCGACGGTTCAAAATTCGACAGCTCGCGTGACCGCGGCCAGACCATCGAATTCCCGCTGAACGGCGTCATCGCCGGTTGGACCGAGGGTGTCCAGCTGATGAAAGAAGGCGCACGCTACGAATTTACAATCCCGTCCGAGCTTGGTTACGGCGCACGCGGCGCCGGCGGTGTGATTCCGCCCAACGCAACGCTGATCTTTGACGTCGAGCTGGTTGCAATCAAGTGACCACGGCATCGGAAAAGGCGTTTCATGTTTCATGGGACCAGATGCACAGGGACGCCCGCGCACTCGCGTGGCGTCTCGACGGTCAGGGTCCGGGGAAAGATGGCGCATGGAAGGCCGTCGTGGCCATCACACGCGGCGGCATGGTCCCCGGCTGTATCGTTGCGCGCGAGTTGAACATCCGGGTGGTGGATACGATCAGCGTCAAATCCTACTCGCATCAGGATCAGGCCAGCGAGGCGCAAATCCTCAAATCGCCGGACCCCGAGATCGTCGGAAACGGCGAGGGTGTGCTGATTGTCGATGATCTGGTCGACAGCGGCAAGACACTGGACGCGGTTCAAAAGCTATATCCGGCAGCACATTTCGCCACCGTCTACGCCAAACCAAAGGGCCGCCCGCTGGTTCAGACCTTTATCACCGAAGTCTCGCAGGATACGTGGATTTACTTCCCGTGGGATCTCGAACTCGCCTACGCAAAACCGTTGCGGGGAGACGAATAAGGCTTTTCGCGGCGGCGAAGCGGCAGGTTTTCGCGCAGCGATACCGGGCCTGCAACGCAGCCTGTCCTAGCCCAGCGCCGCCTTCGCCGCCTCGCCCAGCCCCGCCATCATCTGGCGGTAGGGCACGGGGCCGTAACTGATCCGCGCAACCCCGAGTGCCGCCAGCGTGTCATTCGGCGGTGTTCCGGGCAGCGCAATGATATTCACCGGCACAGGCACGTCGCGGCACAGCCGTTCAATCAGCGCCTCGTCCTTCAGGCCCGGTGCAAAAAACCCGTCCGCGCCCGCATCGGCATAGGCCCCCGCCCGCGCGATCGCATCATCCAGCATCGCATCCGAATGCGTGTCCGGCTTTGCTTTCAGGAAAATATCCGTGCGCGCGTTGACGAAGGCGGGCACACCGAAATCATCCGCAGCCTTGCGCACCGCCGCGACGCGCGCCGCCTGCACGTCCACCGCATGCAGGCCGTCGCCGCCGACAATCTGATCTTCAAAGTTAAATCCGACCGCTCCGGCCATCAGACCCGCCGTCACCGACGCCGCCACGGTTGCCGCATCCAAACCGTATCCGCCCTCAAGGTCCATCGTTACCGGCAGGTCGGTCACCGAAACAATCCGCGCAAAGTTCTCGCACGCCAGATCAAGCGGCATCTTCTCGCCATCGGCAAACCCGAACGCCATCGCCACCGGTGCCGACCCGGTTGCCAGCGCCTTCGCGCCTTGTCCGGCAACGGTCTTGGCGCTGCCCGCGTCCCAGATATTGAACAGGATAACCGGATCGCCCTTCACGTGAAGGGCGCGAAACGCGGCGGCTTTTTCAGCTTGGGTCATATCACTCTCACAATCCGAATGCGGAATACGGGATATAGTCTACCGTCTCTCCGGCCTCCACGCGATCCCGATTGTGTGACAGCTCGATCAACCCGTCCGACCAGCGCAAGCCGGAAATCAATCCCGACCCTTCGGACCGGAATTTCTCGACCTTGCCGTCACCGGCATAGCGCCCGCGCAGATACTCGGTTCGGCCCGCGCGTTTTTTGGCCGGTCCCGTGATCGTCACCGGAAAGCGCGGCAACTCGGGCCAGTCCGCCCCGCCCAGCCGCAACAGGGCGGGCCGCGCGAACATCAGAAAACAAACGAACGCCGCCACGGGATTGCCCGGCAGACCAAAGACAGGCACGCTGCCGATTTGCCCCATGGCCAGCGGACGACCCGGCTTCATCGCAATCCGCCACTCGGCCATTGCCCCGAGGCGGGTCAATTCGCGCCCGATGTGATCCTCGTCCCCGCCCGACGCGCCGCCGGACGTCACCACGGCATCGGCCTGCGCTGCTGCATCTGTCAGGGCCGCGCGAATTGCCGACGCCTCATCGGGGATGCGCCCCAGATCGACAACCTCGAACCCCTGCGCCCGCGCCAATCCGATCAGCATGGGCCGGTTCGCGTCAAAAATCCCGCCGCGCCCCGGCGTCTCATGGGGATCGCACAGCTCGTCTCCGGTCGAGAAAACCGCAACACGCAAAGGCCGATGCACCGCCAGCGACGCAACCCCGACCGACGCCGCCTGCGCCAGATCAGCCGCGCTCAAACGGCATCCCGCGCGGATTGCGATGCTGCCCTCCTCGATATCCTCGCCCGCCTTGCGCCGGTTCGCTCCGGGCTTCAGACCGGAGCCGAAGGAAATCGCGCCGTCCCCGCCGTGCGAGACATCCTCCTGCATGACAACCGAGTCCGTACCCTCGGGCATAACGGCCCCCGTCAGCGTCCGCACCGTATGACCGGCAGGAACAACACCGTCAAAGGGCGACCCCGCCGCCGCGCGTCCCTCTGCGAGGATCAAAGTCTGCTCGCCCTCTCGGGTCAGCGAGGCATGGGCGACCGCGTACCCGTCAACCGCCGCGTTATCATGCGGGGGCGTGCTGCGCATGGCCACGGCATCCCGCGCCAGCACACGGCCCAACGCATCCGCCAATGCCAGCGTCTCGATTGCCGTCACCGGCTCGACCCGCTCGCGCAAACGCGCCAACGCCTCCGGCACAGGGGTCCACTCTATTCCCGGCGGCAGCGCAAAGCAGTCATTCTTCAACGCCATCAGGACAATCCGACGTCGCGCAAGACAAAATCGGCAATGGCGGAGATATCATCCAACCCCAGTTGCTCGCGGTCGATATCCAGCGGCGTATCCGTGGCGATCAGGCGGATCGTGTCGTCATCACGGGCAATCAGATCCTCGCCCGCCTCGGCGCGATACGCTTCGATTTTCGGGTGTGGCCCGCGCTTGTACCCCTCGACAAGAACCAGATCACAGGGCGACAACCGCGCCAGCAATTCATCCATGGTCGGTTCTGGCGCACCGCGCAATTCATGGATCAGCGCCCAGCGCGTACCGGACCCGACCAGCACCTCCTGCGCGCCCGCCTCGCGGTGGCGATAACTGTCGCGCCCTTTGTGATCGACATCGAACGCATGATGGGCGTGCTTGATTGTCGAGACAACATAGCCGCGCGCGGTAATTTCCGTCACCAGCCGCTCGACCAGCGTCGTCTTGCCGTTGTTCTTCCAGCCGGTGACACCGAAGATAATCATGCCAACAACCCTTCCGCCTCGGACAGATCATCCGGCGTGTTGACGTTGAAGAACGGATCGAACGGCGCGGCCTCGAACACCGCCTCGGCACAGCCATGCGCCCCCGTCCACCGATCCACCTTGCGCATCCCGTCCGCCATCGCCGCGCGCAGATCATCGGCCAGCGATACAGGCCAAAGCCCGAATACGGGATGGGTCCGCTCGCCGGTCTTGGCACAGGCAAGCGGCACGCCGCCCCCGTCCGCCGCCGCCCGCAATCGCGCGACCAGATCATCCGGAAAGAACGGCGTATCAACGGCCACCGTCACAATATGGCTCGCACCTTCTCGCCGTGCATAATCAAGCCCCGCCAGCACGCCCGCCAACGGCCCCGCGCGACTGTCATCAGGATCGGGGATCACCGGCAGGTCGGTCCCGAACCGCGCCGCATCGCCATTCGCATTGATCACCACGGCATCGACCTGTGGCAACAGACGCTCGACCGCACGATCCAACAGCGTGCGCCCGCCAAGCGACAACAGCGCCTTATCGCCGCCCCCCATGCGCCGCGCCAAACCGCCCGCGAGTATAATACCGATTACCTTCATCCCAGCGGTGACACGCCGAACAACCACGCATGACCGCCAAACAGCAAGACCCACGCGGCAATCCCGATCGGTAAAGCCCCCAACGCCACCAGAGCTTTATCCGAAGCGGCGGGCAACGGCGGCTTGCCGACGGCACGGTTGACGACGATCATCTGTACGACAGCCCATGCCAGCAGACCGCCGAACAGGACAACCGAACGGACATCGCCGTTCACAATCAGATGAATCGCGGCCCACAGCTTAAAGCCGGTCAGTTGCGGGTGGCGGATACGCGCCCGCAGGGCGCTGCCGGGATAACTGCCCGCAAACAGGATCAACGCGGGTATCATCAGCAGAACGCCGACAAGCCGCACCGCGCCCGGCACAGTCCACAGCACGTCAGCAGACGCCTCGCCATACCCCCGTGACATCAGCCAGACGCTAAAGATCAGCAACAGCGCAACGACAATCTTGCGCGGAATTTCGGATACGTCAGGAAAGATGCGCTTGGCGAAATGAGCCAGCGCAAAAATCAGGACGCCCGCAATCAGATAAATCATTTTTTCTCCTGAGCGGCCCGCTTGATGGCGCCGCGATCCTCGTCCAGCCATCGCTCCAAAACAACAGTCTCGGCATCACCATAGCCAAGCCGTTCATAGAACGCGACCGTCGGTGCATTTGTCCGCCGCACCATCAGGTGCATCTTCGGCATCTTATGGGCGCGGCCCCAGTCTTCCGCCGCCGCCATCGCCTTCGCACCCCATCCCTCGCGGCGGTGGTCGGGATGCACGGCCAGATAATACACCCAAGCCCGATGTGCGTCATGCCCGACCATGAAAGCCGCAACAAGCTCACCATCCTGCTCGGCAACAAACACCTCCGCATTCGGATTGCCCCGCGCCAACGCAATATCAGCCTCAGGCGGATTCCAAGGGCGCGTCAG
>CALGNW010000271.1 GCA_937958345.1 uncultured Neomegalonema sp.
CCGACTCTGATTATGAAACTGTCGGACGGAGCGATCATTCCCGGCAACCGTTCGGTTGATAGCGCGGAGACAGAAAGACGCCTCGACCTGTGCCACCGGCCCTATCACGAAGCCATCGACCGCGCGATAAAGCGCAGCGAGGCCGTAACGGGGCGCGGACCGAACATCATCTCAATCCACAGCTTTACCAAACAGCTTACAGGCCGGCCCGCCCGTCCGTGGCAGATTGGCGTGCTCTATGATTGGGATACGAAAACTGCAGACGAATTGCTTGTCGGGTTTCGGTCGGAACCTGATTTATGCGTCGGCGATAACGAACCTTACACCGGCAAGCTTGAGGGGGATTGCATGTGGCGGCACGCAACCCATCGCCGTCTGCCCCACGCTCTGCTGGAAATTCGGAATGATCTGATCGAAACCGCCGAAGCACAGACGGCATGGGCCGCAAAACTCGCTCCGCATATACGGCAGGCTTTCAAGATATCCGCCTGAACAAAAAAATGCCGCCCCCGAAGGAACGGCAAGTCAGGGAGGATAACTTCAAGAAAAACGAAGGGGATCCGTTTGTCTCGCTCACCAATACAATGCCTGATGATGCTTAACATAGATTTACTATACATTATTTAGGCAAAGACCCGCCCATTTTTAACCGAACACTTTTCGATAACTTGATTTCATTCAACGGATTTTTCGGATTGATTGCAGAACTGCACTCTGGAAAATTTTTATTTAATCTACATCGCCTCGACATACGCTCGCCGCGTTCCCACTTATCGTGAGACGAGACGGTCATTTCGGAGATGTTGATGAAACGCGTATTGTGCCTTGCGGTTATTGCCCCGCTGATGATCGGGGTATCGGCAGGCAGCGCACCCGCGCTGGCCCAGACCGCCGCCCAACAGGCGGACCCGCGTGCCGATGATCCGTCGTATCAGCGCAGTCAGCGTTTGTTCGGTTCGATCCGTGATGTGCTGGAGGATGCGGCAGCGGCACGCAGTGATGCGCGCGGCGAGACGGGCGTCGGCACTATTCTGGCCAGGCCGTTCGGGCTGGATGCACAGTCGCGGGCGGATAATCTGCTGGCCGATGCTTTTTCCGTCGTCTCGGATGCGCCGATTTCCCGGATACAGGAAGAAATCGCCGGGCGGCGCGAATCGATAACGGCCCTGCGTGATCAGCTTTCCCGCCTGCGCGAGGATCGTATTTCCGCCCCTGCCGAGGCGTCGGGCGTGACGGCGACGATTACCTCGACCATCGGGCTGACCAAAACACGCGACGATATTGATGCGGCGATTGACGACGCGAATGCCCGTGTAGCCGGCAATGAAATGGCGATCCGCGAGGCAAAGGACCGCTTTCGCAATGCCATGGCCGAGGCCGGAGCGACCGTTTCCGAAGAGGAGGCGGACCTGCTGCTCGACAGTGTCACCGGCAATGATCTGGTTCGGATTGCCGCTGCTTACGAGGCGGCGCGCGGTGTCAGCCGCCAGTTGATGGAGCTGATGGACCAGTCGGGCGAGGACCTGAAGCGCGCGAAACGATATTACGCGATGCACACCAGTCTGCTGGCTTTGCTGGTCCATGCTCAGGGTGCGTTCATTGCCAGGGTCGATGACGATTACCTTCCCAAGATCGGCGCGATCCAGAAGGACGTGCTGGAGACGCGCCGCGATACCGAAAAACTCTTGTCCGAGCAAAACACCGAGCGGCAGCGCGAGGCCCTAATGGCCAATCTGGACTCGCAGGCGATTGCGCTCGAGGCGGCGGATTTTTATCGCAGCCATCTGATCGACCAGCGCGAAGAAATCACCGGCGCGCGGCAAAAGACGGTGAAAGAACTGCGCATTGCCGACAACACCTTGCGGACGGTTGACGCCAGTTTTCAACTGCGCGCGATGATGGAGAGCGCCACACTGTCATTCGAGGCGCTGCAAAATCTCGAAAGCCCCGGCATCGAACGCATTTTCCGCAACGAGCAACTGCGGCAGGAATTCCAGAAACTGAGCGAAAAACTCGCACCGGGATCATAGGGCTTTTGCCAAAGGCAAAAGCGTCCGCCTTCAAAGCCCGCGCAAATATCACAGCGGCAGGCGATTGCACGGCCATCGCCGCGCGCGTCTGCGCCGACCTGCCAACCCTTCCGCTTTGTGCGCCTGCACCCTACATAACCGAAAAGCCCGAACCGGAGATTCCCCATGGACGACGCCACCCGCATTGAACTCGAAGCCGCCGCCTTTCGCCGTTTGCGCGATCATCTGCGGACCCGGACCGATGTCCAGAATATCGACATGATGAACGATACGGGATTCTGCCGGAACTGCCTCAGCCGCTGGTACGACGAGGCCGCCGCCGAGCGGGGTATCGAGATCGGTAAAATGGAAGCGCGTGAGATTTTCTACGGCATGCCCTTTGATGAATGGAAATCCAAACATCAGCTTGATGCCTCTGACGCCCAGAAAGCAGCCTTCTCGAAAACCACGCATGACTAATTATTCGAGTCTTTTCTGATCGGGCTGAAATCCGCTGCCCCGCACAAGATGCGGGGCCGCCTTCCAACACGGCCAACTCCCGTCCCGTCAGGACGCGAGTGCGGAGTCAGCGAAAAACCGGGCAGCCTTTATCCGGCGGACGCTCCACCATCGGCGCAATCCATTGCGGCACATCAAACCGCAGCACACCGCGCGTCAGATGCTCCCAAGTCACTGCCGGTCCAGCGGCACGGCCTTCGCGCCGCCGCAGAAACCGCCAGCCATAGCGCGGTAAATCCGACAACACCCGGCGCAGCGCCCGCATCCGGCGCAACAAAGCAAGGGTGGACGGAATCTGATTAACGGCGCGTCCTGCCGCCGGAAACGGCGCGGAAACCCCGCCCGCGATCACAAGGTCTCTCCCCGCCTGCACCCGCGCCGACACCTGAACCAGATAGGTTGCCGCCAGTTCGGCACGGATCAGCAGATCGTCAAAAAACGCACGCAGCCAAAGGGGCAAAGGCA
>CALGNW010000272.1 GCA_937958345.1 uncultured Neomegalonema sp.
TTTCCGCCGCCACAGTCAGTGTCGGCGTCTTTCCGGACTTACCTCGTATGGGAATAGCCGTCGTCATGTCCCGTTCCCAATATAGGCGGAGTGACCTTTAGATGAGGTGAACCGATACATTTTCAATCAGTTCTGCGAGCCTTGGCCGGGGTTCAGAATCATTTCAACACGCCCTCCGTTACCCGCAACGCCGCCCTGCATCTGCGCGACACCCGTGTTGAGGTTTATGGTTAACGCGTTACCACCGATCACATTGCTGCGCGCGCCGGTCCCCTGTGTCAGAGTCACGATATCCCCCATCGTGATGTTACCCGTTGCAACGTCGTAATCGGCCCAGTTCCCCGAAGCAGTGCTGTCCGTGCTGGATATAAATACGTCGCCCTCGGCGCGCACGCGTTGGATTGCCCCCGCCTCCGAATTGCTTTCGGCATCGGGGTTGTAGGTGACGGTCAGCCGCTGGGCTTGCATCCGTACATCGCCTTGGCGGGCGTCCACCGTCCCCGTAAACACGGCAACTTGATCGTTCTGTCTGACTTCGAGCGCATCAGCCGAAACTTTGATCGGCTGGGTCGAATCGTGCTTGAAGCCGCCCGGCACGCCAGCGGTCTGGGCTAAAGCACTGACGGATATCCCTGCAAAAAGTAGTGCGGACAGGGCGAGAGCGGTTCGGATCGAAGTCATATAAGCAATCCTATTTTGGCAGAGCAGAGGCGTCGTTCACCTGTTCGGGTTGGATCGTCACCAAGACGTTCCCCGTGAACTTAACTATTCGGTCTTCCGCGTCCAGCGCTTCGAGTGAATCCGCGCGAATTGATCCGGCAGGACCTGTTGCTGAAACCGCGGCGTCAGTGCGAAGCGTGCGGCCCTCGGCGTCTATCGTCGCCGCGCTTGTGTCGAGCCGATAGCCGTCCGACGTGGTGACTGCGACGCCGTTTTCGATCCGTAAGCGCCTGATTTGCGGAAAAAAAGCACCGTCAGCGGCCAGCAGCGTCGCAATGCGATCATCCTGCAGGGTCATTGTCGCCTCGATACCGCGCAGTTCGACGCGGTTCGGTTTGGGAGAGTCCGGCAAGGCCCAATCCGCTGTCACGACATAGGGTTCGCCATTCGCCGTGCGTCCGGTAAAGCTGGGATTCAGCATCCGCAAACCGTCCTGCAGGGCAGATTCGTCACCGTCGCTTAAGATCAGCGGTGCGGTATCGCGGTTTGATGATTGCGCGAATACCAGCAGAAATGGAATAAAGGCTGCCGCACCGAGCCCGAGTGTCAGCCACAGGGTCGCACGCGGCTTTCCCCTGCGATGATGATGGGCTTCGGTCACGCAACACCCGCGCGCAGGCAATCGTGAATGTGTATAGCGCCGACCGGCGATGTACCCTCAACGACAAAGAGCATCGTGATTTTATGCGTGTTCATCAGATCGACCGCCTCTTGCAGTCTCGCATCACCCTCGATGGTTTTCGGGGTGGTTGTCATTATATCGGCAGCGGATTTTTCCTTAAGGCCGGTGATGTTCCTGCTGACATCGCCGTCGGATATAACTCCGATGAGAGCTCCGTCCTCGACGACCCCGGCGACACCCAACGCATATTTCCCGATGGTCAAAAGAACATCGACCATTGGGGTCTCGGTTGCGACGAGCGGCAGGGTTTCTTTGGGGCGCATGACGCTTGAGATGCGCTGAAGCCTTGCTCCGAGCGTCCCGCCGGGATGCAGCATCTTGTAATGTTCCGGTTTGAAATCGCGCCGTTCCATCAGTGCGACCGCGAGCGCATCGCCGAGCGCCAGGGTTGCTGTCGTCGATGTGGTCGGTGCAAGACCCATGGGGCAGGCCTCTGGCGCCTCTGGTAGGGGCAGAGCAATATCCGCCGCTCTCATCAGCGTACTATCGGGCTTGGAGGCAATCGCGATCATCGGAATGCGGTTGCGGGTTGTGAAATCGATTAGGTTCATTAACTCGGGCGTCTCACCTGAATTCGATAACATCAGAGCGACGTCGTCCCGCGTGACCATGCCGAGATCGCCGTGACTGGCCTCTGCCGGATGAACGAAATGAGCAGGTGTGCCCGTCGATGCCAGCGTCGCGGCAATTTTTCGCGCGACATGGCCACTTTTTCCCATGCCCGAGACAATAACGCGGCCCCTGACGGCCAGGAGCATGTCTACAGCCTGAACAAACGCGCCGTCCAGACTGTCGGCCATAGCCATCAGCGCGTTCGCCTCTATCGTCAAAACGCGGCGGGCACTGGCAAGGACATCGTCAAGGGGTTCAGAAGTTGTCATGCGCGGTCTCTAGGCTGTGATCGCGGCAAACGAAAGGCCGATGTGGCGGAAGATCGCGCAATATTAATGATCGAAGATATCAATCTCTGGCCATCCGTTCAGATCAAGGATGGCGCGGGTCGGAAGGAACTGGAAGCACGCCTCCGCCATTTGCATCCGTCCCTCACGGATCATCCGCTTGTCCAGTTCGGCGCGCAGGCGGTGCAGATACAAGACGTCGCTCGCTGCGTATTCCTGTTGATCCTTGCTGAGGGTATCCGCACCCCAGTCAGAGCTTTGCTGCTGTTTGGAAATATCGACGTTCAGCAATTCGCTGCAAATCGCCTTGAGGCCGTGGCGATCAGTATATGTGCGGCAGAGCTTCGACGCGATCTTGGTGCAATAGACCGGGAAGGCGGCAATTCCGAGGTTCCGTGCCAAAACGGCGATGTCGAAACGCCCGAAGTGGAACAATTTCAGCACCTCTGTGTCACTCACCAACGCCTTGAGGTTCGGCGCGTCGATGGGGCCAGGCGCGAATTTAACCAAATGCGCGTCGCCATCCCCGCTGCTGAGTTGGGCAAGACAAAGCCTGTCCCTGTGCGGGTTTAGGCCCATTGTCTCGGTATCAATCGCTACCACTTTTCCAAGATCGAGCCCGTCCGGCAGGTCGCCATGATGAAGGTGTATCGTCAAGAAATCTCTCCTGCGGTCGCGTGTGATCCGATTACGCCGGACGCTTAAAGCACGAATGCATAGGTGCGGTTCGCATTGGGGTCAACAATCCAGCAAAACTGCCGGTGATCTCAGAAGTTTCCAAAGTCTCAACGCTTTGTCGGCATGCTTGGCACAGCCATTGCTACCACCTTGTACAGCGGCGGAGACCGCAGACTGATAAAACACAATGAGGCAAAGAAAATGACCATGAGCAAAACCATCGCAGCTGCAGCAACCATCGC
>CALGNW010000273.1 GCA_937958345.1 uncultured Neomegalonema sp.
CCGCTTGCCAATGTCGCCGCATCGCGGGCAAAGCTGGCGGGCATACACGATACACCGACGACCACAGGCACGGTTGAACGGGCAATTTCCTGTGCCTGTGCTTTTGCGCCAGCGCGCGGCGGATCAAAAACGACCGCATCGAATTTGTTCAGCTCGTCGGCCAGATACGGCCGCCGGAACAGATCGCGCGTCACGCCGGTTATCGTCCGCAGTCCTGCGGCCTGACGCCATCCGGCATCCATCGCGGCGATCATCGCGGCCTCGCCCTCGACCGCCGTTACGGTTGCATGCTCGGCAAGCGGCAGGGCAAATGCGCCGCAACCTGAAAACAGATCAATGACTGTTTTTGCCGCGCCGACACCCTGTAGCACGAAATCACGCAACATCGCCTCGCCATTGGCAGACGCCTGCAAAAACGCGCCGGGCGGAGGTACTACCCACGCCGCTCCGAACCGCTGGGCGGGTGCAGCAGCCTGAGCGATTGGCTCCCCGTTCCAGACCAATCGCGCCAAACCCGCCGCCTCTGCGGCACGGCCCAATGCATCGCGCATCGGCAAGTCCAGCTCTTTACCATCGGTTACCGATACGTCCAGACCCGCATCGCTGGTCGTCACGGTCACAGATAATGCCCGCTTTCGGGGCGCGCCAAGGCGTAGGAGGTCGGCGAGCGCGGGCATCCCCGCGAGGATATCCGGGTGTGCGATCTTGCAATCAGGAACCGGAACAACTGTGTGTGATCCGGTGCTGTAAAAACCCAGCACCGTCGTTTTCTTGGTCCGTTGAAAGGCCAGCTTCATTCTGCGCCTGTCTGACGCCGGAACAGTCCGCGTTTTATCGACCCGCGGTTCCAGTCCGGCCGCGCGCAGGGCACGGACAATTCCCTCGCGCTTCCATTCTGCGACATTTTCGTCCGTGCGATCCTGCATCGAACATCCGCCGCAGGTTCCGAAATGAGGGCAGGGCGGCGTGACGGGGTTTTCTGGCGCTGTCATGCTGTGTTTATAGGGTGGGCAGACCGTCGAGTCGCAATAAAAGCGCGGTCAGCCGACGCTATCAATGGCCCGGCGTACCGCGGCAATGCGCTTTTGTGTCGGCGGGTGGCTGGCCAGCCATGAAATCGGCGCACCTCGGCCCTCGGCCAGCTTATCGAGTTTTTCCAACAGGGTAATGCTGGCCTCGGGGTTGAGGCCGGATCGCTGCATCAGTGCCACTGCAAAGGCATCCGCCTGATACTCGTCAGTCCGGCTCAGACGCATGTGCAGCAGACGCGCGACCAGATTGCCGGCCTGAACGCTCAATCCGCGCAGCGCACCGGGCAAAAACGCAGACGCGGCCGCCCGCGCCGCCGTTTCTATTTTCCATGCCTTGCGCCGCCGGTCGTGATGGCCCAGCGATAAATGCCCGATCTCGTGGGCAATCACGGCGGCCAGTTCGTCGCTGTTGAACAGGCCCTCGCGGTATTTATCGATCAGACCGCGTGTCAGGAATATCCGCCCGTCGGGCGCGGCCAGCCCGTTGATCGGTTCGACGTCATAAACATCAACCTGCAGCGCGCTGATGCCCAGCGCCCCGCGAAACCGCTGGATTGCATCCAGCAGCGGTCCTTCGGCCAGCCGTTTTGATTTGTTGTCAAGATCGCGCAGCATTGCGCGCTCCGACCCCCGCATCTGAAACCACGCGTAGGCGATCATTGCGATAATCGGAGCGAATTTTATGAGGACTGCCATCCCCTATACGTGGCCTTTTACAGGCGACCGATCAAGCGGTCCCGGATATCAAGCACCACAAAGCCGACACCGACACTGACAATCGTTGTGACAAAGGTCATCACAGCGGTCAGAACCTTTAGAGTCACCAGTTGCCAGATTGCGGTCAGCAGACCGATGGCCAGAGATACCCACAGGATAATCCCGAAGAATTCGATGATTGTATTGCGGATTCCCGTTGCCTCAAGGTCGGCCATGTTCAGCTTGCCGTCCTTGTTCTGGTCCATCCGTTCACGTGCTGCTTTCACGCTGTCGCTCTCTTCAATTTTCATATCTTCAGGTCTCCCGAATAAAAGATGCGCGATTATAGTAGCGGATTGCGGTGATGTTGAGTCTTGCGATGACCAGCGCGCATTCACCCGAGCGCATTCACGTCTAGGTGTAGCGGTGGTCTGCCGGTCCGTCTCAACCGCCGGTCGTGCTCATATAGCGTTTCTTGACGTCGCCGGTCACCGTCTGGCGCGAATAGTCAAAGTCATGCCCCTTGGGTTTGCGCTTGATCGCCTCGCGGATTGCTTCGTGCAGACCGGCATCGTTATCCGAGGCCCGCAGCGGCGCGCGCAAATCGGCGTCATCATCCTGCCCCAGACACATATACAGCATGCCGGTACAGGTCAGCCTGACCCGGTTGCAGCTTTCACAGAAATTATGGGTCAGCGGCGTGATAAACCCGACCCGCTTGCCGGTTTCGGCAACATTCATGTATCGCGCGGGTCCGCCGGTGCGGTGGCCGCTGCCGGTCAGTGTCCAGCGGGTTTCCAGCTCTTTTTGTACTTCGGTCAGGGGCCAGTACTGACCAAGGCGCTCCTGTTCTTCCATCTCGCCCATCGGCATAACTTCGATAAAGGTGAGGTCGAGGTCTTCGCGTCCGGCCCAGGCAAGCATGTCGTGGACTTCCTTGTCGTTGAAGTCCTTGATGGCAACGGCATTGATTTTCACCGCCATGCCCTCGCGTTTCGCCGCCTCAATCCCGCGCAGCACGGCGTCGAGCTTACCCCAGCGCGTTACGCGCCCGAATTTTTCGGCATCCAGCGTATCCAGCGAGACGTTGATCCGCTTGACCCCGGCGCTGTACAAGGCCGCCGCATGTTTTGCCAACTGCGACCCGTTTGTCGTCAGCGTCAATTCATCCAGCGCCCCGCTCTCAAGGTGACGGCCCATCTGTTCGAAAAACCACATGATATTGCGGCGGACGAGCGGCTCGCCTCCGGTAATGCGCAGCTTTCTGACACCAAGATCGACGAAGGCCGAGCAGAGCCGATCCAGTTCCTCAAGGGTCAGTAGGTCTTTCTTCGGCAGAAACGTCATATGTTCGGACATGCAGTAGACGCAGCGAAAATCGCAACGGTCGGTAACCGATACGCGCAGATAGTCTATGGTCCGTGCAAACGGATCAATCAGCGGTGCGTGCTCTGGTGCGTCCATGATGTGCCCCTTTATGTCGGCAAAGGCTACGGCCTCGCTCCGCGTGAGGCAAGCCCACCGGGGGGTGGTATCGGATTGTATGGCGGATACCGCTTCGACTAGGCTATGTTTTGAAGAATAGGCGGATTGGTATCTGACATCAGGCAGGCCGCCGATCCGTGTGGTTCGTCGGCGGGCCTGCACTTTTACTGGCAGCGTTGCTCAGGCCGTTTCAAGCCAAGGCGTCGCGCTGCGCCGTTTTTCTTCGAAGACGTCAATGGCCGTCTCTTTTTCCATTGTCAGGCCAATATCGTCGAGGCCGTTCAGCAGGCAGTGCTTTTTGAAGGCATCGACTTCAAAGGCAATCTCGCCGCCATCGGGGCCCTTGATCGTCTGGGTTTCCAGATCAATCGACAGGGTGGCATTCGATCCCCGCTCGGCGTCCTCCATCAGCTTGTCGACCTGTTCCTGCGGCAGAGCGATCGGCAAAATGCCGTTCTTGAAGCAGTTGTTGTAGAAAATGTCTGCAAAGCTCGGCGCGATGACACAGCGGATGCCGAAATCCAGAATCGCCCACGGGGCATGCTCGCGCGATGAACCGCAACCGAAGTTATCGCCCGCGATCAGGATTTTCGCATCGCGATAGGCTGGTTTGTTCAGCACGAAGTCGGGCTTTTCCGAACCATCGTCATTATACCGCATCTCGGAAAACAGAGCGACACCGAGACCGGTTCTCTGAATGGTCTTCAGGTACTGCTTCGGAATAATCATGTCGGTATCGACGTTGATCTGATGCATCGGCGCGGCAACGCCGTCGAGTTTGTCGAATTTTTCCATCATCGCGGCCTTTCAAATTTTGTCCCGATAAATCACGCGCCGCCCTGCGGTGCAAGCGGAGGGGTCGGTCGCCGCCATGCCGCCTTTCAGAGCAAGGGCAATGCGCTGGTCGATTTCAGGGTATCCAGCACGATGGCGGTGCGCACATTTTGTACCGCAGGATGAGGCAGCAGGGTTTTGTTGACAAAGGAAGAGAGCGCCTCGAGGTTTTCGCTGACGACCTTGATCGAATAATCCATCTCGCCCGTAAGGGCATAGGCATCCTGAACATTCGGCAATTCAGATAACAGCGCGCGCAGTTTTGCGGCATTTTGCTCGTCATGGGTTGCAAGTGTTATCGAGATCAGACTGGTCAGTTCTACCCCCACTTTTGCGGCGTCGATCTGCGCCGTATACCCCCGGATAACGCCGGTCTGTTCCAGGCTAACCCGACGCCGCGAGCATTGCGACGCGGAGAGGCCGACGACTTCGGCCAGCTCGGCATTCGTCAGTCTGCCGTCTTTTTGCAGTGCTGCTAATATCTTGCGATCAAACGTATCCATTGAAGAAACTTTCGCATGTTTTTACCGAAGCATGCACGATATGATCGAAATTCATTCGAATATCCATTGATTTGCACAGTTCTCGCACCCGCATCGCGATACAGTCCGTTAGAATTCTATAATGGAGAACGACGCATGGGACCCTTTCCTCACGATGGCGTCCGCGCCGAGATTACGGCGCAAAATCCGGCTGGGACGGACGGGTTCGAATTTGTCGAGTTCGCGCACCCGCAACCCGAAAAGCTTGAAGCTCTGTTTGCGCAGATGGGCTATGTCCCAGTAGCGCAGCACAAATCCAAGGCGATAACTGTCTGGCGACAGGGCGACATTAACTATGTTGTGAATGCCGAGCCGGGGTCACATGCCGCCGGTTTCATCAGCGATCATGGACCGTGCGCGCCGTCCATGGCATGGCGCGTGGCCAATGCCGGGCACGCCTATGCTCATGCCCTCAAAAACGGAGCCGAGCCGTACTCGGGGCCGGGAAAAACCCTTGATGTTCCGGCGATTGTCGGGATCGGTGGTTCGCTACTCTACTTTATCGACAGATACGGCGACACAGGGTCGGCTTATGACGTTGAATTCGATTGGATAGGCGAGCGGAACCCGAAGCCTGCGGGCATCGGTTTTTATTACCTCGATCACCTCACGCATAATGTCTATCGCGGCAACATGGATACGTGGTGGGACTTCTACAGGAATCTGTTCGGATTCACGCAGATCCATTTCTTTGACATCGAAGGAAAAATGACCGGATTGATCAGCCGTGCGATCACCTCGCCCTGCGGTAAAATCCGTATTCCTCTGAATGAAAGTACCGACGACAAAAGCCAGATCGAGACGTATCTGCACAAGTACAATGGCGAAGGTATTCAGCATATCGCCGTCGGTACCGAATCGATTTATGACGCGACGGACGCTTTGGCGGAGAACGGTTTGCGGTTCATGCCCGGCCCGCCCGATGCATACTACGATCTTTCCCACGCGCGTGTGGACGGACATGAAGAACCGATTGAGCGGATGAAGCGCCATGGCGTTCTGATCGACGGCGAGGGTGTGATTGATGCTGAAAACGGCGACCGCCTCACCCGTATTCTCTTGCAGATTTTCTCGAAAACGGTGGTCGGGCCGATTTTCTTCGAATTTATACAGCGCAAAGGCGACGAGGGATTCGGTGAGGGAAACTTCCGCGCACTCTTTGAAAGTATCGAGGCGGAACAGATCAACAGCGGCGAGCTAACGCTCTGACCTGTTGGGATAAGCCGCTGAAATCCCCTGAAGCATCGCGGCTTCAGGGG
>CALGNW010000274.1 GCA_937958345.1 uncultured Neomegalonema sp.
GGCACCATTACTTTGCGCGTGGATCCGGTCAATGATGCCCCCGTCGGAGAGAACGTGTCATTTTCCGGAGAAGAAGACACCGTAATTTCCGGCATGCTCTCCGCCTCGGACGTTGAGGGCGATACGCTGAGCTTTGCTCTCGCCGAAAATGAAGGCCAGCTACCAGGTGTACCGGCTGTACCAAGTATACCGGGTATACTAGGTATACCGCGTATAGCCGGTTCCGCGGACTCTGCCCCGATTCCGGCTGTCGTCTCTCGTCCCGCTTCTTTCGAAGCAAGCACGGAGAACGGACCCTCGAATGGTTCGGTCATCGTCAACACAAGCGGCAGTTTCAGTTATACGCCGGATGCAGATTTTAACGGGACGGATCGTTTCACCTATGTTGTCACTGACGGGAACGGCGGTATTGGTACGGGCATTGCCGAGATCACTGTCGCAGCGTTGAATGATGCTCCGACGGCTTCGAAGGCTATGGCCTCGGGCAACGAGGACACCGTCGTTTCCGGTCTGCTGGCGGCAGACGATGTAGACGGAGACCCGCTAACCTATGCCCTTACCGAAAATGCTGCCCATGGTTCGGTCGTCCTGAATGCTGACGGCAGCTATCGCTATACGCCCGATGCGAATTTTTACGGCACGGACAGCTTTCGCTATTCTGTTTCAGACGACGATGGTGGGACTGACGTCGGCGTCGTTGACATCACCGTCAATGCGGTAAATGACGCGCCCCTATCCGAAGACGCCTCTAACTCGGGTGACGAAGATACCCTCATTTCGGGCATGCTTGCGGCCGCAGACGTGGACGGGGATCAGCTTCAGTTCGGCCTTGAAAGCGAAGCCTCCAGCGGGGCTGTCACGATCAATGCGGATGGGAGTTATGATTACACACCCGATGCCGATTTCAATGGAACCGACAGCTTCACCTATCGCGTCTCCGACGGGAATGGCGGAACCGATGTTGGCACTGTGGAAATTACCGTCACTGCAACCCCCGACGATGTTGTCCTTCAATCCGGTGTGACAGGCGAAGTTTACGCGAGAACACTCAAGGCCGTGGATCAAGACAAAATTACCGGCTTCGATGCGGGCGATCGCATCGCGCTCTCTTCTGAGAGCGATATTGCGTTCGAAGACCTCGAGATTGACCCGGACACGGGAACTGTTCGCATCTCGAACTCGACGTTTTCAGTCGATTCTAATTTGGATGAGAATAGCTTTATCGTCGTCAGTGGTTCGGCGGGTTCTGTCGAACTGGTGTTGGTTGATGAACTGCTCGGAGAAGGTTTCGACCTGAGCGAGTCTGAGGCGATCTCAGAGGACTTATTGTTGGGAATCCAGCCGGAAGAATTTCTTGAGGGCAATGGAGCGCGTGATTTCGTTGTGACACTCGATAACAGCGTCGGATCATATTCCAATGCCCTCGGCGCTTACTCCATTACCGACGAAGGGCTGATTTCCGACGTACAAATCCTGTTCGCTGATACCAAGACCGCAGGGAGCGGGGCGGTTGCCACCGTTGGCAATGTGGCGGCCGGAACGTCGCTTGAGTTTTTTGTGCTGCAAAATGCGGCGTCTACCGCGGCCGGACTCAGCGATGATTTAACATTCGAGTTTTTGACTGGCGGGGAACCGCAGTTGCTCGACTCTGGTACCGCCATAGATGCTGAAATTTTCCACTCCGCGTCAGAAGCATTCAACAGCGACGGGATTGAACACTTCGTGTCAGGTTCGATCGACCGTGGGGGCGCGTTACGCGTCGGAGTAGAAGACCTGACCGGTGGCGGGGACCGGGATTTTCAGGACGTGGTCTTCACCGTTGCGCTAGCCGATGATTTCTCACTGGTCTGAACAATCATCAGGCCTTTCGGGACTTTAGCTGCGCGACGCAATGTGCGTAAAACGACCCTGTGGGCGGGTTCGCTAAATCCAAGTCAGGTAGATTCGAGCCCAGAAAATGCGCCGCATAAACGTCATCGCCGAGCATCGGTCCAAAGTCGTATCCGGGGTCAAAAAGCTGCCGGCCTTGCGATTGGAAAAAGGCTGCAACAGGCTTTGCATTTTTTGAGACGCGATATTTTTGAGCAAAAAATGTCAACGCTGGCGGTCCGGCAACGATGCGATCCATATCTTGAATTTCCAACGCCTCAAGCATTCCCTTGAGCCAGTATTTGATTTTCCTTTGCGGAAGCGTGGCAAATTTTGCCGCTTTGATCGGGTGTTCGAAAAGCGCGATCAACTCCGCGAGAATGGGGCTATTTGCTGGTACTTTCATCACGGCATTGCTGATGGAATAGGAACGACGTCGAACCTTTTCTTCGCCAAGAATGAAATCGGAGTCGAAAACAAACGGTTTCAAGCAGAAAATATCTGCATCGACCCAGCAGACGCCGTCATGTGCTTGCAGCATCTTGTAGCGAAACAGGTCTGCAAACATCGAAAAGCTTCCGGACTTTCGATGTCGGAAAACGCTACTTTCAGGTAAAATACGGTTTGCATCGAGCACAGTTACACCGTCCGGCACTCTGACGTCGTGGTAGCAGTGTAAAAAAACCCGGTGTCCGGCAACGACAAAAGACGAAAGGCAGTGTTCCTCCAGCGGAGTAAGCGCGCGGCTTGCCCAACTGGAGTGTATCTCGACGAGATCGCTCACTTAAAGTTACTTGTAGCCGGCATGTTATACACGTTAGCCGATAAATGACCCGGTGTCCATTTTGTTAACAGACCCTGCCGATCAGCGGCGCGTCGACAGACGGCTGACGATTGCCGGATTGCGCCGATGCCGGTGTCCGGTCACCCCTTGTACCGCTGAATAAAATACCGGCCCGGTGCGACTCCCTCCGGCGTGGGGAGTTGTTCGAAGCCCTCAAGCTCGGCATTTGCGACGATCAGCGCGCCGTTGCACAGGACTTTGGGCAGCAGGGCGGCGATGGCCTTGGCCAGCGGCACGTCGTTTTCCGGCACACCGTTGCCGAGGTCGTAATGCGCCAGCGCGACGGAGCGCCCGATTCGCGCGGCCAGTGCCTCGACCATCGGTTCGGCCTCACCCTCCAGAAAAAAATCATCCGGCGGGACCGAGGACGGGTGCGCGGCCATGTGGCGGTCGATTACATAGACATCCCTTGCCGGTGCGATCTCGCGCAAGTGGTGGTAGGTGCGCCCGTTGCCGAGGCCCAAATCAAGCACTGCACCATCCGGTGCGTGCTCTACAGCCCAGCCCAAACAATCGCGTTGGGCGGAAAGGCGGCGGATAACACTGTCTAGTCTGCTCATACATGCTTCCTATGAGGCGTTTCTGTCGCTATCAAGGCCCCAATGATCTGGACCGTTCCAAATATTCTCACGATTTCTCGTGTCATCGCCGCGCCCTTCGTGGCGCTTGTCTTTGCGATATTCGAGAGGCCCTTTGCCGACTGGCTGGCATTTGCGCTGTTTATGGGGGCCGCCTTTACCGATTTTGTCGATGGCTGGTACGCGCGCAAATACGATGCGAGCAGCGCCTTCGGCAAAATGCTGGACCCGATTGCGGACAAGGCGATGGTGATTATCGCCCTGTTTTCGCTGGCGGTTCTGTACGGCGTGAACTGGTGGTTTGCCATTCCGGCGACGATCATTCTGCTGCGTGAAGTCCTGGTATCGGGTTTGCGCGAGTATCTGGGTGATATCAAGCTGGATGTAACCAATCTGGCCAAGTGGAAAACCACGGCGCAGATGCTGGCGATTGGCGGATTGTTCCTTGCCGCCGGTTGGAACACGTATTTTGATATTGCCAGCGTTAAACCCGCAGGCGATCTGGCCGCGCATAAGATGAAAATTGCCAGAGTCGGCGGCGGGTATGTGTTTTATCTGTCGATGGGCTTGCTGTGGATTGCAGCGGCGCTGACGATGATCACGGGTTGGGATTATTTCCGCAAGGGCATGCGTTATATCCGCGAGGCGGACGGAATCGCGCCATGATCGGTCCGCTGCTGGGTGCGATTGTTCTGATTGCCGTTGTGGTTTTCTATAACCGCCGCAGAAACGGCGGAACCGGCCATGCCGAGCACAAACCCGTTAAGCGCAACTGTCAGTGGGTCGCGGTCGGCCCTGAAAAGCGGCTGCGCGAATACCGGTGCGAGACGTGCCGTGTCAC
>CALGNW010000275.1 GCA_937958345.1 uncultured Neomegalonema sp.
TGCACCCGAAGGCGGTTGGGCCGCCGAGGTCAAAGTCCGCTCGACCCGCCCTCCGAAACCGGCGCGCATTCTGCCGCTGGACGGCAATCGTGCGGAAATCCGGCTGATCGAACCCGAGGACAGCGTCGCACCCGGTCAGGCTTGTGTGTTTTACGCGCCGGATGGCGGGACACGCGTCCTTGGCGGAGGCTGGATCGAAAGCGCGCGCTGATTCCGGCGCGGGCTGTCGATGGATAGGTCGCAGGCCAAATTTTTCCTAAAGTACCAAGAGTTATTTTAAACCGCGATCAAATACGTTCGCGATACGCCTAAAATTATTACTTATTAAATATTACTTGGACAGTTTACATTATATTTGTTTTCTTCTCATTATCCCCTCAGCCGTAATGTCCGTGTCGCAGCTTGATGCGCGGTTCGGTCGGCACAGAGCCGTTCTTGGCTTTGCGAACACTCAAAAAAGTAACGGAGGGGCTTAATGTTCGGACTTAATATCATCGACACACCCAGTGTAGGTTCGTCAGGTCTTACGGCAACAAGACTCGCACAGGTCAAAGCGTCTATTACGGCAGCTGCAGAAATTTGGGGGCAATATATTGATGCCCCGGACGCGGTAATCGACCTAGAGCTGACCTTCGATGATATTCCGGGTACAACCCTGGCCACCGCCGGTTCATTCTATTTCAGCACGGGTGGTGACTATGAGTCTGTCGTTACGGAAGAACTTGGCAGCAACACTGATGTCTCGCCAGGAACCGTTGACGCGACATTGCGTATCGATCTGCCGAAAGTGCTGGACGACGATTTTTACTTTTACGACACGTCGTTTGAACCTAATCCGGCAGGATTGCAGCAGGATGAGTTTGACTTTCTGAGTGTCATTATTCACGAGTTCGGCCATGTTCTCGGCCTTGCAATCGCGACGAATTTTACCACACCGTTTGATGCAATGACCCAAGTGATCGGTGGTGTGAATTATTTCACCGGCGCGAATGCGAAAGCTGCAAATGGCGGGCAAAATGTTGCGTTGAGCGGTTCTCATCTTGAGGAAGAGGACTTACTTGATCACACCATTGTGAATGGCGAACGCGGCCTTATCAATCCAGTTCACGTCGGTATCTGGGAGGACCTGGGTATCTCGATCGTCGAGGCAACCGGCGCGGCGGATACGCTTTACGGTTTCGAGGCGGTCAATGACACGATCAACGGCCTTGGTGGTCAGGATGTGATCCGCGGCCTGACCGGGGATGACGTACTTCTGGGAGGTGCCGGAAATGATACCCTAGTTGGCGGTATGGGAATTGATACGCTGACAGGCGGTGGCGATGCCGACATTTTTGAGTTCGGCCTGACTGACGAAGGCGCGGTCATTACCGATTTCGAAGCGGTTGATCAGTTGAATTTCGCGACCGGAACGCAGGCGCAGGGTGTTTTAGCAACAGCGACCCAAGCGGGTGCGGATGCGATTTTGATCATCAACGGAACGCAAATCACACTGAATGGTGTAGATAGCGGATCGCTGGTTCGGTCGGGCGCTCAAATTACGATTGATGAGACGGCAGGCGGCGGCGGGCCCTCGCTAGGCAATGATATCTATACATATCTTCGGTCTGACGGTGATGTGACGATTTCGCTGGAGGAAGAGGATGCAACATCGGGAAATGCTGATCGTTTGGTATTCTCTGATCTTGATCTGGCCGATGTGAGTTTGAGTAAGGCGGGCACGGATCTCAATATAGCGTGGGTGGACGGCGCACAATCGGGTTCACTGACTCTCGCTGAGGGTGGAACCCATATAGAGCGGTTTGAGTTTGCCGACGGGTCCGTCTTAAGCGCCATCGAGATCGATAAGTTCGGCACTGCCGACAAGCTGAGTGGCACAAGTGCGGATGACTTGATTGTCGGAACTGACGGACGTGAATACGTCTTCGGCGGCAATGGTGCGGATACGCTGGATGCAGGCGGTACGGATGGCGGTATTCAATTGGTGTTCGGACAGGGCGGCGGCGATACCTATCTCGTCGGTAAAGAAAATGGTTCTATCCGCATGCTGTTGAACGGCGAGAATGATACGGTTCATACCGGCACCGACACGGTGAATATGATAGACCTTGCACTGTCTGACATGACGTTCAGCGATTTGGGCAATGGCGATCTGCGCATGGCGTGGAACGACGGAACCGATAATGGCTTTGTCCAACTCGCAGAGGGCGGCAGCCACATAGAGCGGTTTGAGTTTGCTGACGGTTCCACACTAAGCAGCATCGAAGTCGATCGTTTTGGTACGGCTGACAGCCTGACGGGGACGACATCGGATGACCTGATCGCGGGAACGGAAACGCGCGAATATTTGTTCGGCGGCAATGGTTCGGATACGCTGGATGCCGGTGGAACGGATGGCGGCGCTCAGCTGTTGTTCGGTCAGGGTGGCTCTGACACGTATGAAGTCGCCAAGGAAAATGGTGCGATACGCATTACCCGTGGCGGAGAGAACGATGCGGTTCATACCGGAACCGATACGCTGAAGATGGTAAACCTTGCGCTGTCTGAAATGACGTTCAGCGACTTGGGGAATGATGATCTGCGCATGGCGTGGAACGACGGAAACGACAATGGCTTTGTCCAACTGGCAGATGGTGCCAGCCATATCGAGCGGTTTGAGTTTGCTGACGGCTCCACACTAAGCAAGATCGAAGTCGATCGTTTTGGTACGGCGGACAGTCTGACGGGGACGACATCGGACGACCTGATCGCGGGAACGGAAACGCGCGAATATCTGTTCGGCGGCAATGGTTCGGATACGCTGGATGCCGGTGGAACGGATGGCGGCGCTCAGCTGCTGTTCGGTCAGGGTGGTTCTGACACGTATGAGGTGGCTAAGGAAAATGGTGCGGTACGCATCAATCGTGGCGGCGAAAACGATGCGGTTCACACCGGAACCGATACGCTGAAGATGGCCAACCTTGCGTTGTCTGAGATGACGTTCAGCGAATTGGGTAATGGTGATTTGCGTATGGCGTGGAACGACGGAACCGACATCGGCTTTGTCCAATTGGCAGATGGCGGCAGCCATATCGAGCGGTTCGAGTTTGCTGACGGCTCCACGCTAAGCAAGATCGAAATTGACCGGTTTGGCACGGCTGACAGTCTGACCGGGACGACATCGGACGATCTGATTGTGGGAACAGATACGCGCGAATACCTTTTAGGTGGTAACGGTGCGGATACGCTGAATGCCGGCGGAACCGACGGCGGTGTCCAGCTGCTGTTCGGTCAGGGTGGTTCTGACACGTATGAGGTGGCTAAGGAAAATGGCGGGGTACGCATCATCCGCGGCGGCGAGAATGATGCGGTTCATACCGGCACTGACACGCTTCACTTTACGAACCTGAACCAGGCAGATCTGAGCCAGCTAACTTTAGGTAACGGCGACGTCCGTTTGTCTTGGAATGACGGGACCGATACCGGGTATGCGCAGTTGGCTGATGGTGGGCAGAACATCGAAGAGTTTAAGTTCGCTGACGGAACGCTGCTGACCTTTGACGAATTTTTCGTCTGACTTCTCGTCGGGCGGCTCATCACTGACGCCGGTTTCGAGCCGCCCGTTAATTCTATGCCAACCATCCCGAAGCAGAATTGCGCCGAATCTAGCGTCACGCAGGCTTTGCGAATCTGCCTGTTGAAGGAGTTTGGTTATGATGACCGGAAGAATCCGTCTTGCCCTCGCGGTATTGGCCGC
>CALGNW010000276.1 GCA_937958345.1 uncultured Neomegalonema sp.
CGGCATGCCGGGCCAGAACAGCATGGGCAGGAATGCGCAAAGTGTCGTGGCCGTAGAAGAGACAATCGGCCAGAACATGCGGTCCGCCGCCTCGCCGTATGCTTCGGACGGTCTGGCCCCCTCGGCGGTGCGCATGTCGGCGTATTCAGTGACGACAATCGCGCCATCGACCAGCATCCCCACCGCGAGAATCAGGCCGAACATGACCATGTTATTGACGCTCATCCCCAGTGACGCCATCAGCGCGAAGGCCAGCAGGAACGATGTCGGTATCGCAAAACCAACCAGCAGGGCCGAGCGCAGGCCGAGCGTCGCGACAACGACGATCATCACAAGGCAGATGGCCGTGATGACACTGGATTGAAGCTGTTCCACCATGTCCTGAACACGGATGGATTCGTCGAGGGAATAACTGACCGTGACCGATTCCTTCAGCCCCTCGGGCCATGAATCAACGAAGGCTTCGGACGCGGCGCGCACCTGTGCCACGGTGTCGATGATGTTCACGCCGGGGCGCTTTTTGACCGACAGCGAAATGGTCGGCTCGCCATTGAATCGCGCAATCGATGTGCGGTCTTCAAACGTGCGGCGCACCTCGGCCAGATCAGCGAGTGTGACGGTGCGTTCGCCCGAAACCTTGATCGGCAGTGAACTCAGGTCGGATATTGTTTCGACCGCGCCGGGAACCTTGACCGAGAAAGCGCCCTGATCGGAGGTGACCTGACCGGCGGCGACAACCTGGTTATTGTTCGTGACGACCTGCAGCAATTCGGACGCCGTGATATTATACGTCTCAAGCCGCGACGGGCGTATGATGATTTCCAGCAACTCCTCGCGCTGGCCGTTCATCTCTGCCTCCAGCACCGGGCCGATGCCCTCAATCACGTCCTGAAGGTTTTGGGCGGCGCGGAGCAGGGTGCGCTCGGGCGCCGAACCCGAAAGCGTGATGTTGAGAATAGGAAATTCGGATGTGTTGATTTCGATGATGCGCGGCTCTAACGCATCCGCCGGGAACTCTGCCTGTGCTTCGGCAACCTCGGCGCGAACTTCGGCGACGATGGCCTCCTTGTCGAAACCGAATTCGAACTCCAGCGCAACCGATGCATGGCCCTCGGTCGCGACTCCGGTCATTTCCTTAAGACCGTCAAGAGTTTTCAGTTGGTTTTCCAGGGGTTTTACGAGCAACCTTTCCGCGTCAGGCGCGCTGACACCCGGATAGGTTACAGAAACGTAGAGAGTGGGAATGTCGATATTAGGCGAACCCTCTTTCGGCAATCCCGTAAACGCCAACCACCCCGCCGCAACCGACAAGATAATGAACGCGACGACCATCCGCGCACGGCCTATCGCCGCTTTGACCAGAATATTCATGTCGCGCCATCCAGTTTAGCATCCGCCGCCGACGTGGTTTTGACCGGCGTGCCTTCGCTTACATACTCTTGACCTACAACGATAATTTCCGCCTGACGACCAATGCCGCTGACGCTGACACCATCCGCGCCATCGCGCAAAATCCTCACGGGCCGGAAGGTGGCCTTGCCGTTCTCAACCGCCATCAGACCAATCTCACCCTCGCCGTTCAGAGTGAGTGCCGATTGCGGTAAGACATGCGCCGGTTGTGTGCCGAGCGGTATCGTGATCTCGGCGGTAACTTCATCCCGCAGCGCGTAGCTGGGATTGGGAACAGACAGATCAATCCGGAACGTGCGCGTCGCGGGATCAGCCGTTTGTGCAATGAAAACAACGGTCCCCTGAACGCGCTCGCCCGTCGCAAGAACCGCAGATCCGATCGTCCCGATGCTGACATCGCCAATCCGAAACTCAGGCGCGAAGCCAACAACCCGCAGAGGATCAGGATCTACGATGGTCGCACAGGTGCTGCCCGGCTGCAAAATCGCGCCAACCTGAGCCGGATCGCCCTCGATCACGCCGCCAAACGGTGCGCGAATTTCCAGCCGCCTGATTTCAACGTCAAGCTGCTTAATCTCCGCGCGGATGACATCGGCGGAAGTTCTTGCACTACGGGCGTTATTTGCGGCTGCAAAGCCACGCTCGCTGAGCCTGGCCTGCGCTTGTTCTTCTACCTGGGCTTGTCTGAAACGTGCAACTGCCGCCTCGCGGCGCGCGCCTCTGTCGCCAACTTTCATCCTGCACAGAACATCGCCTTCGCTCACGCGCCGCCCCTTGATGGTGGTAGCGGCGAGCATGCCTGATGTCTCAGCCTTCACATCAACTTTACGGCTTGCCTTTGTTGATCCCGTCAAGAGGAGCTCGGATGGCATAGCACGCGCGGTGCTGATGGTCGTAACAACACTAATTGATTGTTCTGATTTACTTAATTGCGTATCGGGAGCAGATTTTGCTGCGATGCGTTCTTCCTTGCGCGTCGCGGCTTGAGACGTGGCCGTCGTCAGCGCCGTACCAACCTGCCTTAGGTCGCCCTCGGTAACATACGCGACGATCCCCAAGGCTATCAGGGCGGCCAGTCCAAGACGGAGTATTCCGTTCAACATTGCTCTACCCCTTTACTCGCCAACGACAATGCGCGGAAGGTCTGCGTCAGCGCGAGAAGACTGCATATTTGAGAGGGCATGCCCGCATGCTATTGAAATACTAGAGAAAAAATCAGAAAGTTCGGTGATGCGCGCAAAGGCAGCATCGTCACAATGAGGCAGTGCCTCCCGCCCCTTCAGCACCCGTTCGCTTGCGGTTTTGGCGCGTTCGACCTTGCCGGCGGCAATGCGCTCGTAGGGCATGTCCGCAAGCTTGAAGAAATCCTGACGCTCGCCGGGCATCGCTACGCGTTCAACCGCGCCAAGCGATTCCAGTAACCGCGTATTGGTGCTGACGCTGCCGCGCGAGATGTTCAGGCTATTACCAAGCTCTTGAAAACTTAACGGACCTCCGCGAAGAACGAACACTCCTAAAAGCCTACCGGCAATACGGGGAAATCCTTCGGCCTGCAAAATCAGGCCGAGCGACTCGATGAAATTATTTTCGGCGTCTTTGTCCATACAGTGCAGGTAAACTGACAATTTGTTCAGTCAAGACTAAACGAATTAAATTTCATGCGTTTTGGTGTTGCTTGCCGTTCAGGTCTATCCCCACGCGCAGAAAGCGTAAGCGTCTGACCGCACCAGCGAAGATCAGGCGTAATTCGAACAATATGGTCGTGATACTTGCTTCACGCGGCGCTATGCGTAATGTCCGCCTCAACTTAGTATGTACGCCATTTATTCCGGAGCCAGCCTGTGGCCGATAGCGACTCTTTCGTTCAGGAAGTCACCGAAGAAGTCCGCAGGGACGCGATGTATGCCGCATGGCGGAAATACGGGCCGTTTTTGGTCGGTGCGATTGCGCTCGTGATCATCGGTACCGCTGCGCAATCGTGGTGGAAGAACAGTCAGAAGAATGCGATGCGCGATGCCGGTGGTGCGTTCATTGAAGCGCAAACCGTCGAGGACCCGGAGGCGTCAGCCGAAGCGTTTCTTGCGCTCTCCAGCGAAAATGACGGCGACTATGCCGCAATGGCGGGCCTGCGCGCAGCCGCCTCATTCGGTGCCTCGGGTGATGTTGATCGCGCGGTTGAGCAATATCAGGCGGTTGCATCTATGTCGGGTGTGGATAAGCGTTTGATTGATTTGGCTAAACTTCGCCTTGTCATGATCCGCGCGGACATAATGGAACCGTCTGAGATGGTCGATGCTCTGCAGCCATTGTCGGTACCGGGCGAACCGTGGCGTTCGCTTGCTCTCGAATTTACTGCGGCTGCCCATGTTAGGGCTGGTGACGTTGATGCTGCCGTCGGGTCCCTGTCCACTCTCGCAAGCGACGAAAGTACAACAGCGGCTGTTCAAGCGCGCGCCCGCGAGATGATTGCGGCGCTTGGTGGAACCGCACCAGATCCGGTAATAGCGCCATCGCCGACAGCGACGGCTGGCGGGTCGGGCGATGAAGATAGTGAAAGTGAGGCACAATAATGCGGAATACTTTGCTTCGCGGTTTCTCAGCCGCCTCGATCCTCGTCATGTCGGGCTGTGGCGCGCTGGATTTATTTTCGGATGACGAAGTCCCGTTAAGTGGCACGCGCGTTTCTGTGCGCGGGGCTGAAACGGGCAGCTCGATTTCTCCCAGCGCTTCGGGCACGGTCGTATCATTGCCGGGGCCGCAATCAAATGCCGATTGGCCACAGTTGAACGGTAATGCCTCGCGAACACTGGGCCACGTTGCAGCCGGAACCGCACTTTCAAGAATTTGGGCTGTGGACGTCGGTGCCGGCGGGAGTAAGAGCGCCCGCATTGTTTCATCACCTGTCGCAGCTGGCGGACGTGTGTTCGCGCTCGACGCGGGCGCGACAGTGTCTGCGATTGACGGGAGTAGCGGCGCGCGAATCTGGACCGTCGATTTGACTCCTGACGGGGAGAACACGATTGACGGGTTTGGTGGCGGTGTTGCTTTCGACTCCGGGTATGTCTTTGTTTCGAACGGCTTTGGTGATTTGCACGCGCTCGACGCAGCGGGTGGAGAAATAAAGTGGACCGCTGAGCTGGGGGCGCCGAGTCGTGCCGCGCCAGTCGTTAGCGGTGGTCGGGTATTTGCCGTTACGCGAGACAATCAGATTGTCGCCGCAGACTCGAATACCGGTGAAATCCTTTGGCGCGAGCAAGGTCTTGAACAGGTCGCCGGCATTCTGGGGGGCGCTGCACCGGCGGCGACAGACTCTATCGTCGTCGCGCCTTTTTCCTCCGGTGAATTGAACGCCTATGTGGCAAAATCCGGACGGCTTGGCTGGATTGACGATTTGACAGGGTCGCGCGGGTCAACCGGTCTGGCGGTGTTGAATGATGTTTCGGGTGATCCTGTTATATCGGACGGAACTGTTTATGCCGCCAGCCAGTCGGGTCGTTTCGTCGCCGTCGATGCCCGTTCGGGTGAACGGCTGTGGACGCGCAATATCGGCGGTGTTCAGCCGCCGTATATTGCCGGTGAAACAGTATTCCTCGTTTCCGGAGAGGGTACGCTCGTAGCGGTCCAAAAATCCTCAGGCGATGTAATTTGGGTGGCGGAATTGGGAGCGTATCGTGATCCAGATGATCGCGAAGATCCGATCATCTGGGCGGGACCGGTCCTCGCGGGTGGCAATTTGTTACTGACGTCTAACCTTGGCCAGTTGGTTTCGGTCAATCCGAGTGATGGTTCTGTATCAGGGCGGGTAGACCTTCCCGGTTCTGCGACCAACGCACCGATTATAGCCGGCGGAACAGTGTATGTACTCACCGATGATGCAATACTTGCGGCATATCGCTGACACCGGTTTCCGGTAGCGCGTGGCGTTGAAAGGCCGAACCGATGACGTTCACTCTTGCGATTATCGGCCGCCCCAATGTGGGGAAGTCGACGCTATTTAATCGGTTGGTTGGCAAACGGCTTGCTCTCGTCGATGACCGACCCGGCGTTACGCGTGACCTGCGCGAGGGCGAGGGTCGGCTAGGGCCTTTACGATTCACGGTGGTCGATACGGCTGGTTTGGAGGAGGCGACCGACGACTCTCTCCAAGGACGGATGCGAAAGCTTACCGAGCGGGCGGTCGATGCTGCCGACGTATGCCTGTTTATGATCGACGCGCGCGCGGGCGTTACAGCTGCCGATCAGGGATTTGCGGAACTTCTTCGCAAGAAAAATGCGACAGTGATCCTCGCTGCGAATAAGACAGAAGGCAAGGCGGCTGATGAGGGGTATTATGATGCCTTCTCACTCGGACTTGGCGAGCCGGTTTCGATGTCCGCAGAGCACAACATCGGTATGGACGAACTGCGCGAGAGGTTGATGCCTTATGACGTATCCACTGATGATGACACGATTGAAATAGAGGATCGCGACGAGGGGCCGATCCAAATCGCGATTGTCGGACGACCGAACGCGGGGAAGTCGACTTTGGTCAACGAAATTCTCGGCCAAGACCGCATGCTGACGGGACCGGAGGCCGGAATTACCCGCGACGCGATTGGCGTCAGCTTTAATTGGGGTGGCGAGCCGGTCAAAATATTCGACACCGCGGGGATGCGTAAGAAGGCCAAAGTCAACGAAAAACTTGAGAAAATGTCCGTTCAGGACGGTCTCCGTGCCTTTAAGTTCGCCGAGGTTGTGGTCGTCCTGGTCGATGCTCAAGCCCCTTTGGAAACGCAGGACCTTCGAATAGCCGACCTGGCCGAACGAGAGGGCAGGGCGATCGTTATTGGTGTGAATAAATGGGATTTGATTGACGACAAGCCAGCCAAGCTGTCAGCCTTGAAAGAGGCGCTGACGAGATTGCTGCCACAGATGCGCGGCGTTCCGATGGTTACGATGTCGGCGGTCGATGGTCGCGGTGTATCGCGCCTGCGCGAGGCAATATTGGACGCGCATCGCGTCTGGAATATCCGCATTTCAACCTCGCGCCTGAATCGTTGGCTTGGCGATATGGTTTCAAGGCATCCGCCTCCCGCTCCGGGCGGCCGTAGAATTCGTCTGCGCTACATGACACAGGCGAAGGCGCGGCCACCGACCTTCATCCTCTTCACATCGCGGCCCGAAGACTTGCCGACAGCCTACACACGTTATCTTGTGAATGGACTGAGGGAAGAGTTCGGGCTGAATGGAACACCGATCAGGTTACTTTTGCGGAAGGGTGACAATCCCTACGCCACGTGAATTACGGTCTGTTTTCACGCCTTTGCGCGTTGACAGGATGAAGAACGGTCGCCATTTGCGTAACGGATGTTGTGTCAATCAGGAGAAAAACGATGAATCGGATCGCTTTAATTGCCGGTGCCGCTGCGCTGGTGGCTATGCCTGCGGCAGCTGAAAGTCTTTTGGGTGGATTGCTGGGACAGGCGCAGACGGGTGTGAAAGCGACAGCTTTTGACGCGGCAGTCGCAAGCCAGTTGCCGGGTGCAAAGGTGCTTACCGATAATTTGTCTGCAGGACAAAAAGCCCAGTTGTTTGATCTTGGTGTTGAGAACGCCGGCAGTCTTGGCCAGTTAGGCTCTGCAGTGGGTGGCGGCGGCGGAGTAAGCGCGTTGGGTGCAGCAGCCGCGCTTGGCGGTGCTTATGTGGCCAACCAGCAACCTCAGCCGGTTGTGCAGCAGCCCCAGCCGGTTTATCAGCAACCGCAACCTGTGTACCAACAGGCGCAGCCGGTATACCAGCAGCAGCCGGTGTATCAGCAACAACCCGCCTACCAAGCGCAGCCGACCGTGCAGACCTATCAGCAGCCTTCCGCGACTGTGTATCAACAACCGACGACAACAATATACAGTCAGCAACCCGCTGTTATCGCGCCTGCACAACCGGCTCAGCAGGTTTATACTCAACAGCCTTTGACGACGTACCAACAACCGACAGTGCCGAGTGTGGCCCAACCGGTTTATCAACAGCCTGCCACAGTGGCCGGAGCATATCAGCAGCCGGGCGCGCTAAATAGTTCGGCGCTTGGAGCCTATCAACAGCCGGCGCAGGTGAGCGGATATCAACAGCCGTCGCAGCAAATTCAAGGCATCTCGGTTGATCCGGATAGGGGGACAATCAATGTCTCTCCGTCCGTAATTGGGGCCGTTGGCGCTTTGCTCAACGGAAACTAAGATAGTTTTATCCACTTCAAACGGATAGAAGCTCAAGCACGCCTTCCGCAGCAGTCGCGCAGGGCGTGCATTTTGACGCATTCTGACCGGGATAGAAACGCGCACGAAGTGCCGTGGGCATTTCGGGAGGTTGGTGGAAGATCACGTCTACGTCTGTGCTAGATATTTCGGCTGCATATGTTCGCGCGAAACCGAGGCCCGCTTCCTTTGACACCGAGTAAGCCCCAAAGAATGATGAGCCGCCCCGTGGGTCGGCCATAAACACTGCCTTTGCACTTATGGAAGCGCGCAGAAGTGGATCGACCGACCTTATGAGTTGTTGCACGCCGCGACCATTCACCTTCCAAGCTTTATCCAGATCCTTGGCGGAGATGTGACCGACGGGCGTAAGCGGGGGCGCATCCGCTGCGCAGTGGACGAGAATATCGAGCTGTCCATGTCGCTCGTGAATCGCCGCGCCGAGGCGTTCTATGGCTCCGTCATCTGTCAGATCGAGTGGCAGTAGTGTTGGTCGCAGACCACCTTCTTGCTCGACTAAATCATCGAGGTCTTCAAGTCCGCCTAAGGTGCGGGCCATTGCGAAAACTGTGGCACCGCGCAGACATAATTGGCGCGCCACTGCGAAGCCCAAGCCTCTTGATGCGCCCGTGACAAGGGCAATACGCCCGCGATAGGTTTGATCAGACATGGTTTTGCTTGAACCAGATTGGCTCCCGATTCGCTAGCGAGGGAAGGGATCGCTGTTGAAAATTATGCCCCGATACGCAGGTGACCGCCTTTTGATGGTAAGTGGGCAACGAGACGTTTTCTCGTCATTGCCGGCCTGTCGACGGCTGCGTGCAGCGTTTGTCGCCAGTCTTGCCCTTGCTGCCACGCCCACGCATGCGACGGGATGGTATTTTGGTGTGTGGCTCGGGGAGGCGCGTGAAACAGGCAGTGATGTGCCGTATTCAGTTGCACTCTCAATCTTTCAAAAAGATCAGCAGGTGTTTCAACACACCCGATATGGCGCGCCTCTTGACTGTTCGGGCGGTGGCCGTGTGATTTCTCAAGATGATTTCGCGATGCATTTATCCGAGTATATTACCACAAACCGTGCGCAGTGCGCAGACGGGACCGTGCGTATTTATTCTGACGGGGCAGAGGGTCTGATTTGGGAGTGGTTTTATCCGGACGGCACGTTTGCAGCCCGGGCCAACCTTACAAAACAGCCCGATTAGTAGGCGGTGGAGGTTAATTCGCTTCAGCTTTTTTTAGCTCGATCGGTCCGTACGGGTTCCACGTCAGCAGAGTCGTTGAATTTTCTTTCAACTCGCTTTCTTCAAATCCGACCAGAACGACCAATCGTTGTCCATCCTTTGCCGTGAGATACGCCCGACGGGCTGTCCGGCCACGGCGAAAGCCGTCCTCAAGGTGCGTTCCGTCAAAGCGTTTTCCGGTTGATGAAAAGACAAAAGCGGCACGGCCATCCTGTTCGACCTGCAGCATGCCGACCGGCCCCGCAACACCAAGCATCCATAAACGACGCACGCCGGGACGGCCCTCGATAATACGTTCTTCCGCCGTCATGCGCATTTGCCGACCGGTTGTCGGGTCGACAATGTGGCTGGATACGCCGATGGCGTATTGGAATTCATCGCGCTTCGCCAACAGTCTGTCGGCACGGGCAATAACGCGGCAACCGCAGTCCTGGCGCGCGGAAACTTGTCGGAGACAGGCGCGCAATGCACCCTCTGTCGCTTGCGCGTCCGTCGGGGCTGTCGCCACGTTAAGAGACGGGCAGCTCTCTGCCGGTTCACCGCGCACGAGCGCGCGTCCCGCCGGCGCGGTAAGGAAGGCTTTTCCTTCTGGTGCGCCGAAAAGCAGACCGATTTGGGCTGCCTCGATCCATTTTCCGCCGTTTTGTTTTTTAGTGTCCGCCTCGGCGGCGCGGGTCGCGTATAGGAGTGTTTCGGTCAGGTCGCTGTAATCATTTGCAATCACTTCCGCAGGCCGCGGCACCGAGAAGAACCGCTGTCTTACGGCGCTACCGGTCAGGCTGTTCACGGGTGCGGATTGAACGAGCCCGGTGGCTTGCGCAAATTGCGGCGTTACTGTTCGGTCGGCAGCAGCGATCTTCTGCCCGCCGAGTTCACCTGCTTCGCTGGAACAACCGGCCACAAAAAGGGCCGCGACCGAAAACGCAAATGCCATGGCCCGATAGCTTTTCCCGGCGATTTGGGCAGGCGTGATAATCTGAAACATTCTGGTATCCCGGTCTTGTTCGTTGCAGTCGTCTGTCGAGGCGTTGACAGTATAGCGTACAACCATCTTGATTCAGTAAGGTTTACAGCTTCTTTACGACAAATACTGGTTATCGGGTTCGTCACACTTTTGGGTGTATTTTTAATGCACCGGTTCGCGCCATGCATGCTTTGATTTTTGTGGTGCGCAACATTTTATACCGATTTTTCAATCGGTTTCGTGTACAAGTATCACACTGCGTTGTGTGTATGAGCATTCGATTTGGGTCTAGCGTTTTGTGCGAAGAAGAATTTTTCAATGTTTCTGGGCGGGTGAAGTGGTTTGATCCGGTCAAGGGGTACGGTTTTATCGTTCCCGAAGAAGATCACCCGGAGCTAGCCGGCGGTGACGTGCTTCTGCACATGTCTGCGCTCAGAATGGCCGGATTCAGCACGGTTTCCGAAAATGCCTTTGTTGTCTGTGAAGCCCAAAAACGCGACCGGGGCATCCAGGCAAGCCGCATTATCTCGATTGATGAGCAACCCGCTACGGAAATCGAGATATTTGATCAGGATGCCTTTCCCATGCCGACCGGCGCAGATGTCGCTGGTGGAGCGCTGATCCCGTCACGCGTGAAGTGGTTCGACAAAGCGAAGGGGTTCGGTTTTGTCAACATGCACGCTGACGATGCCGATGTCTTTGTTCACATGGAGGTGTTGCGCCGATTTGGTCTGCCGGACCTCGATCCGGGCGAAGCGGTTCTCGTCAGAGCTGTCGAGGGTCCGAGAGGCCGTATGGCGTGCGAAGTCCGCCCTTGGGATTTTTCATTTCGGAGTGCCTGATTTGAAGTTTATTGCATGCTTTGCGGGTGCAATTCTGACTCTCGTGGCGGGGTTTGCGCGGGCAGAAACGGCGTCAGTGGGCTCGCTCACAATTGAAACGGCATCACAAGTTCACGCGTTTCGCATTGAAATTGCAGATGAACCCGCCGAGCGGTCTCGCGGGCTGATGTTTCGCGACTCACTGGCTGAAGATGCTGGGATGCTGTTTATTTACCCGTCACCGCGTATCGCATCATTTTGGATGAAAAATACCGAGATTTCCCTTGATATGCTGTTTATCGACGCGCAGGGAATGATCGATTCGATTGCGCGCGAAACGACGCCGTTCTCGCTGAAACCGGTCAAATCGGACGGTGAGGTTCTGAGCGTTTTCGAGATTTCCGGCGGGCAAGCCGACGCCTTGGGGATTGCCGTTGGCGATACGGTTGAATGGTCGGAAACCACTTTGAAAAAATGACACGCGTGGGGGCTTGCTACGGCGAGTCGGATGCGCTATCCACCGCCGGACGGAGCGTGGCGCAGTCTGGTAGCGCACCTGGTTTGGGACCAGGGGGTCGTAGGTTCGAATCCTACCGCTCCGACCATCTTCAAATATGCTGTGTCGATCCGCGCTTTATCAGCGAAGCGTCGAAGTTTTGTCTCAGCGTTGTCGGTGGAAGACCCGATAGGCTCATTTCCAAAATAGTATCCGCGACATGCTCTCCGATCTGGCGCGCTGGCAGCCGAAGCGTCGTCAGGCCCGGCTCCATATGCGCCGAGCCTCTGAAATCGCCAATGCCGACAATCGAGAGTTGGTCGGGAATCCTGATGCCCTTCGCTTGGCAGGCAAAGACGACACCTTGAGCGATGATGTCATTGCCGCAAACGACAGCGGTAGGCGGATCAGCGCTGAGGATTGCCTGACCGACGGCCTTAGCCTCGCCGATATCGTAAGGAGCGATACAGAGCCGATCTGGCGAAGGCTCCACGCCTCTTTCTTTCGCGACGGCCAACGCGCCGTTCAAACGATCTCGTGCGCGGTCGTTTGCTTGGGTGTCGGGAAAGAGAAATGCGATGTCGCGGTGGCCTAAATCCAGCAGATGCCGCGTGACTGTCGCGCCCGCCTCACGGTTATCAGTGCCAACACAGGGCAGGTTTGAGTCTTCACGGTAGTTCCAAGCCGACACGACCGGCACGTCACGCTGTTCAAGCATTTCCAAGGGGATGCTCTCGTGGTCAAAACCGATCAGAACGACCCCATCGATTCTGCGCTCTAAAAGAGAGCGCACAATCGCGACCTCGAGTCCGAGATCATACCCGTGAGACGCGATCAGCATGTTGCGATCATGCTCGCGCAGGCGACCGCCAAAGACTTCGATCAACTCCGAGAAAATGGCGTTGTCTATCGTTGGAACGATCAGACCGATTGTGCCCGAAAACCGATTGTGAAGCGCGCCCGCCATCCTGTC
>CALGNW010000277.1 GCA_937958345.1 uncultured Neomegalonema sp.
GCACGAAATATCCATCGTGTTGAGAAAGTTCTCGCGGGTGGTGTCGGAGTAGCGGCCCTTGAGTTCCTCTTTCGCCGAATAGGCAACGGCGTGGACGAGAAAATCAATCTGTCCCCATTCTTTTTCCAGCGTCGCGAACACGGTATCGAGGCTGGCGGGGTCCTGAACGTCCGCCGGGATGACGAGGGTGGAGCCGACGGATTCAGCAAGCGGCCTGACACGTTTTCCGAAAGCATCGCCCTGATAGGTGAAGGCCATCTCCGCGCCATGTTCCGCCAGCATTGAGGCAATGCCCCACGCAATCGAGTGATCGTTCGCGACACCCATAACGAGGCCGCGCTTGCCGGTCATAATGCCCATTGCTCAGACCTTTCCGAAAACCAGTGTCGCGTTTGTGCCGCCGAAGCCGAAGCTGTTGCTCATGGTGACATCGACACCGGTGTCGGTGTGTTCGCGGACGATGGGTATGTCGGCAAAGTCGGGGTCGATTTCTTCGATATGCGCCGAGGCGGCCTTGAAGCCGTGTTGCATCATCAGCAGGCAATAAATCGCCTCTTGCACGCCCGTCGCGCCGAGGGAATGACCGGTGAGGGACTTGGTCGAGCTGAGTGACGGGATATTGTCGCCGAACGTGTCGCGCATCGCCTGCATCTCGCGGGCGTCGCCCACGGGGGTCGAGGTTCCGTGGGTGTTGATGTAGTCCACCTTGCGGTCGCCGATGGTGCTCATCGCGAGTTTCATGCAGCGTACCGCGCCCTCTCCCGACGGCTGAACCATGTCAAAACCGTCGGAGTTTGCGCCGTAGCCGATCAGCTCGCCGTAGATTTTCGCGCCGCGTGCCTTGGCGTGCTCGTATTCCTCAAGAACCACCGTGCCGCCGCCGCCCGCGATGACAAAGCCGTCGCGGTTTTTGTCGTAGGCGCGGCTGGCCGTGGTCGGGGTTGTCTCGTTGTAGTTCGACGACAGTGCGCCCATGGCATCGAACAGGCAGGTCAGAGACCAGTGCAGTTCCTCGCCGCCGCCCGCAAAAACGATGTCCTGCTTGCCGAACTGGATCAGTTCCGCGCCGTGGCCGATGCAGTGGGCCGAGGTCGAGCAGGCTGAGGTCATCGAATAGTTGACGCCCTTGATTTTGAAGGGTGTCGCCAGCGTCGCCGAGTTGGTCGATGACATGCAGCGCGGCACGTAAAACGGGCCGATACGCTTTGGTGCGCCGTTCTTGCGCACGATGTCGATTGCCGCCAGCTGATTGGCCACCGAGGGACCGCCCGAGCCGACGACGAGGCCCGAGCGTTCGTTGCTGACGTCGGATTCTTCGAGGCCCGCATCCTCGATCGCGTTTTGCATTGCGATGTAGTTCCACGCCGCGCCGTCGCCCATAAAGCGGCGGACGCGTTTGTCGATCAGCGCCTCGATGTCGATTTCGGGACGCGCGGCAACGTGGCTGCGGAATCCGTGTTCGGCCTGCTCCTCGGAAAAAGTAATGCCCGAGGTGCTGTTTTTCAGCGAGGCGGTGACGGTGTCGGCATCATTGCCGATGGGCGAAACAATCCCGATTCCGGTGACGACGACGCGGCGCATGTGCAATTCTCTTCTTTGTTGTCGCGCATTCGACATGCGCACGGGCATTGTAGAGGGTCGGTGTTTTACGTGGCGTCGGCACCGAAGAGGCCGACCTTCATATCCTTGGTGACATAGGCGAGCTCGCCGTCGACTTCCATCATACCGTCGGCCACGCCAAGCTTGAGCCGGCGGTCCATCACGCGTTTGATGTCAACCGTGTAGCGCACCAGCTTTGCCTCGGGCGTGACCATGGCGGAAAACTTCACCTCGCCGACACCCAGCGCGCGGCCCCGCCCCTGCATGCCTTTCCAACCGAGGAAAAAGCCGGTCAACTGCCACAGAGCGTCAAGACCCAGACAACCGGGCATGACCGGATCACCGATGAAATGGCATTTGAAGAACCACAGGTCCGGTTTGACATCCAGCTCGGCCACGACCTGACCGGCACCGTGCGCCCCGCCCTCGTCCGCGATATGGGTGATGCGGTCGAACATCAGCATCGGCGGTGCAGGAAGCTGGGCATTGCCCTCGCCGAAAAGTTCGCCGCGTCCGCAGGTCAGCAGGCCCTCGTAATCGTAGCTGTTTGGCCGGTCAGTCATTCGCATATCCTGTGGCAGAGTCCGTGGAATGCGCCGGAAGCCTCCGGCAACGAAACAATCCGTAGCATTGCCGTGATGCACCGCGCAAGGACAGGCGACCCAAGGGCAGGCGGCGGTTATGGTTTGTCGAGGGATAGTTGCACGGGCGCGCCATTGCGCGGGCCGTCGTGGAAAATCAGCACGTCGTAGGCGGTGTCGTCCTCGGACAGTAGTAACAGGCCCTCGGGCTTGCCTCTTTCGGGGCGGGGGATTTTCGCCAGTGTGACCGGCGCTGTGCCCGGATGCCAGAGGGCCACTGTATAACGGCGCGGCAGGGTGTTTACCGGGCCGGTGAGAATCAGGACGCCGTCGCCGGTCGCGGCCATATCGCGGATGCCGATGCGGTCTCCCAGTGCGAGTGTGTGCAGCACCGGATCAAGCGGGGCGTCCGAAAACAGCGCCCCCGCCGATGCCTGAAGCACAAAGGCCGTCCCTTTTACCGAGGGGCCGCGCAGGCCGAAATAGAGCGTGTCCCCTTGCGCGGCGAGGCCCTCGATATTCACCCCGTTCCGGTTGAGCGGCTTTTCGGCGTAATCCTTTAATGCGGGTGTTTCCGTGATGAGTTTTCGCAGGCGCGCGGTGCGGTCGATTCGTTCTCCGTCGATGCGAAAGAGCGTGAAGGCGGCGTCTGTCAGTTTCGCCTTTTTCCGCGACAAGCCGTGCGAGCCGGTGACGTAGAAGATACCGTCCGAGACGGCGATGGCCTCGGCGTCGATTTCATCGCCTTTATCGAGCAGGCGGATACGCTTTCCGGGTTTGAGGCGGCGATGCCTGATCGTGAATTCCTGCACCTCGTTTTTTTCGTCATTGACCGCGATGCAGCGGGTGCCGGTGCAGGCCGCGCCGCTGATATCCTTGCGCGCCTTTTTTGCGAAGTCGGGAACGACGCGCCAACGGTTGTCCTCGGCGGCCACGGGCAAGGCAAGCGTGAGGGCGAGCATGAGCGTGAGTGTGCACAGGCGGATCATAGTGCGGCCCCCGTCACGGTTTTCGCCGGTTTGCCCGCGATGTATGTTTGGGCAATCGCGCGGTCGTCGCCCATGATTTGCAGGATGAACAATTCCTCGGCCAATGTTTGCACGCGTTCCATCCTCAGGGTCATGGCGTCGGTTGCGCGGGCGTCGAGTACGACGATATCCGCCTCGGTCCCCGCACCGAGCGTGCCGATTTTGCCGGTCAGTCCCAGCACATCCGCATTGCCCCGCGTGATCCAGTCGAAGGCCCTGTACGGGTGCAGGTTCTGGCCGCGCAGGTGCAGGGCCTTGTAACCCTCGTTCAGCGTTTGCAGCATTGAATAGCTGGTCCCGCCGCCGATATCGGTCGCAATGCCGTTGACGGTTCCGCGCGCGCGCAATCCGGCGTCGTCAAAAAGGCCGCTGCCGAGGAACAGATTGGACGTCGGACAAAAGACCGGATGTGCGCCGGTTTCGGCCATCACCGTCATTTCGCGTTCATTCAGGTGCAGGGCGTGGCCAAGCAGGGTGCGCGGGCCGAGCAGATTGTTGGTTTCGTAAATATGCAGATAGTCTTTGGCATCGGGATAAAGCTGTGCCGTCAGGGCGATTTCGTCGTGATTTTCCGACAGGTGTGTTTGCACATAGCATTCGGGATGTTCTGCCGCGAGTGCGCCCGCCGTTTCAAGTTGTTCGGGGGTCGAGGTGATGGCAAAGCGGGGTGTGATTGCGTAATGGGCGCGGCCCCGGCCCTGCCATTTTTCTATCAGAGCTTTCGTGTCGTCGTAGCCCGATTGCGGCGTGTCGCGCAGGCCGTCCGGTGCGTTACGGTCCATCAGCACTTTACCGCCGATAACGCGCATGTTGCGCGATAACGCTTCGGAAAAATAGGCATCCGCCGAGGTTTTATGGACCGAGCAGTAGGCCGCCGCCGTCGTCGTACCGTGGGCAATCAGCTGATCGAAAAACCGCCCCGCCATTTTCGCCGCGAAGGCAGCATCGGCATAGCGGGTTTCTTCGGGGAATGTGTAGGTGTTGAGCCAGTCCATCAACTGTGCGCCCCATGACGCGATGACCTGGGTTTGGGGAAAGTGAACATGGGTGTCGATGAAGCCCGCCATCAGCAGATGCGGACGATGGTCGATGATCTGTGCATCGCCTGCCACGGGTATCAGATCGGGATATGTGCCGATTGACTTTATCATGCCGCCCGAAAGCAGCAGCGCGCCGTCCCCGATATAGGTGAAGGCGTCCGTGTCGTCGGGCCCGAGGGGTTCGCGGTGAAAGCTGAGGGTACGCCCCCGCAGGAGTGTGTCGGTCATTGCGCGGCCTTGCGTGCAGGGATGTGTGCCGCGTCTGCGGTGTGTTTATCCGGTAATGAACGGGCGCGCGCGGGCGTCAGCGCCGCCGTGATTTCGGCAGCGGCAAAGGCGGCGATAACCTGCGGGCGCTTATCTGCCGTGGCCCGTGCGCCGATGGGGCATGTGAGGGCGTCCGGGCGCGAAGCCGGGGAACTGTGCCGGAACCATGCCGTGAATTTTGCGCGTTTGGTTGCCGATCCGATCAGGCCGACATAGGCGGCGTCGCCGCGCTCTAACGCTGCGCCGGTCAGCAGAAAGTCGAGGGCGTGATCGTGGGTCAGGATGACAAAGGCGCTGGCCGGTGCGGCGGTTGAAATATCGGACTCGGGAATGGCGCTGAGGCGTTTTTCGACCCCTGCGGTGCAGCGCGCAAGTTCGGCCTCGCGCTGGTCGATCAGTATTGTACGGAAGGGCAGATGCTGTAGCTGGTCCGCCAATGCCCGCCCGACATGACCGCCGCCCATGATATAGATATGCGGTTGTTCGGTGTTATCTGCCCGTAACCTGCGGCGCGCTGTTTGCTTATCCGCCGCGTTCATACGGGTAAGGGCGACGGAAACGCGGCCCCCGCAGCATTGTCCGATCTCCGGCCCCAGCGGAATGTCGAGGGCAGCGCCGGTATCCGAGCCGGATAAAAGCCGGTGCGCGGCGTCAATGGCCAGATATTCCAGACGGCCCCCGCCGATGGTTCCGAGCGTGCCGGTGGCGGTGACGAACATTTCGGTTCCGGCCCCGCGCGGTGATGAACCCTGCACGTCTGTGATGTGCACGCGGATGACGGCGGGGTCCGCCGCAAGAAAGTCTTCGAAGTGTTGCGGGATCATCATGTGCGGCCTGCCGCCGTCAGGCGTGCGATGGCGAGCAGGACCCGTTCGGGGGTGGCAGGCGCGTCTAGGCGGGGACATTCGGTATAACCGGCGACGCTGGCCACAGCCATCGACAGAGCCTCGAACACCGACACGCCCAGCATGAACGGCGGCTCGCCTACGGCCTTTGACCGTTTGATCGTCAGTTCGCGGTTTTCGGACCAGTCGGCCAGTTTGACGTTGAAGGTGCGGGGGCGGTCCGACGCGAGCGGGATTTTGTAGGTCGAGGGGGCGTGGGTGCGCAGGCGGCCCGCAGTGTCCCACCAAAGCTCCTCGGTCGTCAGCCAGCCGACGCCCTGAATAAACGCGCCCTCGACCTGTCCCAAATCCAGTGCGGGATTCAGAGAGCGCCCGACGTCGTGCAGAATATCCGTGCGGTCGATCTGATATTCGCCCGTCAGGGTATCAACCGAAACCTCGGACACCGCCGCGCCGTAGCCGAAATAATAGAACGGCCTGCCCTGTCCCGTCGCCCTGTCCCAGTGAATTTTCGGCGTTTTGTAAAAGCCCGCCGCCGAGAGGTGAACGCGGGCCATGTAGGCGTGCTTGATCAACGCATCAAATCCGATCACCTCGGCCCCGATATGAACCGCATTGGGCGCGAAGCGCACAGCAGCAGGGTCCACCTGCCATTTTTCAGCGGCGAAGGCGACCAGGCGTGCCTTGATCTGTTCCACCGCATTCAGCGCCGCCATGCCGTTGAGGTCAGAGCCAGAGGACGCCGCCGTCGCCGAGGTGTTGGGTACTTTTTCCGTCGTCGTTTTGCTGATCTTGATGCGGTCGATATCGACCTGAAAAGCATCGGCGACGATCTGGGCGATTTTCGTGTTGAGGCCCTGACCCATCTCGGTTCCGCCGTGGTTCAGGTGGATCGAACCGTCACTGTAAACATGGATCAGCGCGCCCGCCTGATTCATCCATGTTGCCGTGAAGGAAATGCCGAACTTGACCGGCGTCAGGGCGATGCCCTTGCGGATGATGCCCCCCGCCGCGTTGTGGGCCAGGATGGCGGTGCGGCGGGCGCGGTAGTCGGCGCTGTCCTCAAGCTCGTCCACCAGCCGGCTGACGATGTTGTCCTCGACCGTCTGGTGATAGGGTGTGACGTTGCGGTCATCGGTGCCGTAGAAATTCGCCTTGCGGATGTCGAGCGGGTCTTTGCCGAGGGCGAAGGCGATTTCCTCGATTATGCGCTCTGCCGCGATGATGCCCTGCGGTCCGCCGAACCCGCGAAAGGCGGTGTTGGACACCGTGTTGGTCTTCATGGGCCGCGAAGTCAGGCGGACATTCGGATAATAATAGGCGTTGTCGGCATGGAACAGCGCGCGGTCGGTGATCGGTCCGCTGAGGTCTGCCGAAAAGCCGCAGCGGGCCGCAAATGTGCCGTTCACCGCCTCGATGCGGCCCGTGTCGTCAAAGCCGACATCATAATCGATGACGAAATCGTGCCGCTTTCCGGTCGCGGACATATCATCGTCGCGGTCGGGGCGCAGCTTTACCGGGCGGTTCCACCTTTTGGCCGCGACCGCCGCGACCGCCGCAAAAAGATTCATCTGGGTTTCTTTGCCGCCGAAGCCGCCGCCCATGCGCCGCACGTTGACCGTCACGGCATTTGCCGCAATGCCGAGGGCATGGGCGACCATGTGCTGAACCTCGCTGGGGTGCTGGGTCGAGGAATAGACCGTGACGTCCTCGTCCTCGCCGGGCAGGGCAAAGGCGATCTGGCCTTCGAGGTACATGTGGTCCTGACCGCCCACCGTCAGGCGGCCTGTGATGCGGTTGGCGGCGGTCCCGATCGCGCCGTCAAAGTCCCCGCGTTCCAGCTTCAGCGGCGCGGTGACGTAGGGGTAGTCCGCATCGATTGCCTCGGTCGGGGTCAGAACGTGGGGCAGCTTTTTATAGTCGATTTCCGCAAGGGTCGCAGCGCGGCGGGCGGCGTCGCGGGTCTGTGCGATAACGGCAAAAACAGGCTGTCCCCAGAATTCGACCTTGCCGCGTGCAAAGATCGGCTCGTCGTTCAGTCCGGTCGGGCTGACATCGTTGACGCCGGGAATATCGTCGGCGGTCAGAACGCCGATGACGCCGGGGGCGGTTCTGACGGCGCCGAGGTCGATGCGCGTAATCTCGCCATGGGCGCATTCGGACAGGCCGAGGCAGGCGTGCAGCGTGCCGACGGGTTCGGGAATGTCGTCGGTGTATTCCGCACGGCCCGTCACATGCTTGATGGCCGAGTCGTGTTTGACGCCCGTATGCACCGCGCCCTTGACCGGAGGATTAGCCATGCTGTGCCTCGCGGGTCAGGCGGACGGGGACGGCGGGGGTGCTGTGTTCCAGCCAGAAACGCCGGAACAGGTTTTGCGCCACCAGCAGGCGGTATTCCGCCGATGCGCGCCAGTCCGTCAGCGGTGTAAAGTCCTGGCCGAGTGTCGCGGCGGCGGCCAGCATCGTTGCCTCGGACCACGGTTTTCCGGTCAGGGCCGCCTCGGCACGGGCCGCGCGTTTCGGAGTGGCCGCCATGCCGCCAAACGCAATCCGCGCGCCGGTGATCGTACCGCCCTCGACCGTGATGTTGAAACCGGCACTGACCGACGAGATATCCTCGTCGCGGCGTTTGGAAATTTTATAGGCCGCATGCAGGCTGTTCGGTGCGGTGCGCGGCAGGATAATCTGCTCAACAAATTCGCCCGCCGCGCGGTCCTGTTTGCCGTAGTCGATGAAGAAATCCTCCAGCATCAGCGTGCGCCGGTCGCCGCCGCGCCGCAGGACAATCCGCGCCCCCAGCGCAATCAGCACGGGGGGCGTGTCACCGATGGGCGAGCCGTTGGCGATGTTGCCGCCGACCGTGCCCATATTGCGGACCTGCCAGCCGGCGATGCGGTCCCAGAATTCCGACAGATGCGGAAAGCCGTCTGCGATCACCGCCTCGAAATCCGTATAGGACGCGCCCGCGCCGATGCGGATGGGGTCGCCGCCGGTGTCGATGGCCTTCAGTTCATCGAGATGGCCGGTGAATATCGCCGGAGAAATCGGGCGCAGAAACTTGGTCACCCACAGGCCGACATCGGTGGCCCCCGCGACAAGGGTTGCCTGCGGATATTCGGACAGCGCCGCCGCGAGGTCATCGACGTCGGCGGGCAGGATCGCGAGGTCGTCTCCGTCCCGCAGCTCGACACGTTCGCCCGCGCCGAATCCGGCAAGCAGGCCGGTGACACGCGCCCGCTCGGTCATCAGATAATCCCCGGCGGGATTACCGGTGCGGGCCGCCGCCTGTGCCGCGCGGACAATCGGTGCATAGCCGGTACAGCGGCAGAGGTTGCCTTGCAGCGCCGTCTCGATCTGCGCCTCGGTCGGGGCGGGGGTTTGCATCCAAAGCGCATAAAGCGCCATGACGAAACCGGGGGTGCAAAAGCCGCATTGGCTGCCGTGGAAATCCACCATCGCCTGCTGAACCGGATGCAGGCCGCCGCGCTCTGTGCCGCGCAGATGCTCGATTGTCACCACATGGCAAAGGTCAACACTGGCCAGAAAGCGGATACAGGCGTTGACCGGTTCGTAGTGCAGCGTGCCGCCGCGCAGCCGCCCGATCAGGACGGTGCAGGCCCCGCAATCGCCCTCGGCGCAGCCCTCCTTCGTGCCGGTCAGCCGTTGGCCAAGCCGGATATAATCCAACAGCGTATCCGCCGCGCGAATCCCGCCGAGACAGACCGGTTCGTCATTCAGCAGAAAGCGGATTTCAGGGCGTGCCGTCATATCGGGCGTCTCATCTTTTTCATCGCACCCAGCCTACAGCCGTTAAGGGTAAAAATATCCAGAATAATTCGGCAAAACCCCGCGTATCGCCGTGCCGGAAGGCTTTTGCAAAGCCCTCGCATTACGCTATAGGAAGCGCAGACATTTATCAGAGGCCTCTGCCATGCAGGATTACGCTGTCGCTCGGGAATATATGGTCGATTGTCAGGTCCGGCCTTCGGATGTGACGCGATACGGCATCGTTGACGCGATGCTGGAGGTCCCGCGCGAGCGGTTTGTACCATCGTCGAAACGGTCCGTCGCCTATGCGGGCGAGGCCGTCGAACTGACCAAGGGCCGGTGGCTGCTGGACCCGCGCGTTTTCGCGAAAATGGTCGATTCAGCCGAAATCGAACCGGGCGATGATGTCCTCGATATCGGCTGCGCGCTGGGATATTCGAGCGCGGTCCTGTCCCGCCTGTGCCGGTCGGTCATCGCGGTCGAAGGCGACGAGGGCATGGCGAAAGCCGCCGAGGAAACCCTGTCGAGCCTGAGCTGTGACAACGTCGCCGTCCTGACCGGCGCCATGGAAGAGGGCGCGGACAGCGAAAAGCCGTTCGATGTGATTATGATTCAGGGCGGTGTCGGTGATGTGCCCGACGCGCTGTTCGATCAGCTTGCCGAAGGGGGCCGTCTGGTCGCCGTCTGGATGGAAGACAGCTTTGGCCAGGTGCGGGTTTCGACCAAAAGCGGACCGTCGATCAGCCACCGCTGGATTTTCGACGCCGCCGCCCCGATCATGCCGGGCTTCACGAAAAAAGCCGCCTTTGCGTTTTGAGATTTGTGCGGGGCTTATCCACGTTTTTTCCGATACTTCGCGATAATATCGCTCAACTCGGAGTACTGGCGCGCCTCGTCAGTATAGACCGTCGCTTCTGCTGCGGTAGCTTTGCAGATCACGATCTCACGACCACAGGATGGGCATCAGCACTGCAATAAACGGCACATTCACAGATATGCCGCAGCGTTCGAATTTCGTCGCAACAACCGAGTTGCAACGGTGTGAACGTACCGTCTGCGCAGATGCTGCTCTGCTCGGAATCTTAGAAAAACGAGTGCTTTACCGAGACTCGTTGAGAGAGTAGTTTCTACGCTGGAGGAGGTCGATATGAGCAGTGCAGCGACCTACACATTCAAGATTGAAGGCTTCACGCCCGAAAGCATGCCTTTCGGGCGCTTGCTGGAATACTACGTTGAAGTCAAAAAAATGCTTGGGGTGGCAGATAACATCCATCTGATTAATGTCGTTGAAAGCAGCCACGGCAGCGCCTTTGCGATTGACCGGAGGTTCGAAGGTAAGCTCATAAAGCGCTTTACTGAAATCAATGAACGGAATGCGCCGAAAAGCTCTCTAAGAGCCTACGATACGATCAACGCGATGCTTAAAGAAGACGCGACCAGTGGAGCGTTCGAGGACTCTGTTGGCAGCAATGTGGTTGTCTTTCCGGGGCAAAGGAGTGACGAAGGTACTCTGCTCAAAATTCGGGATTCCGCAGCGTTCACTGGTGAACTCTATCACATTGCGGGGACGCAAGGGGACGCAAAGGTTCGTATAAACACCGATGCTCACGGCGTGGTGTTCTGCACGACCACGAGAGATATTGCCAAGGCCCTTCGAGACTATCTGTTTGAGGATGTGAAAGTCAGTGGGCGTGGGATGTGGACCCGCAATGAAGGGCAATGGACCATTGATGATTTCTACATAACCGAATACGCGCCTATCACCCGCGAGAGTCTCAGAGATGCTGTAAACGGTATTCGCTCTATCGGTATTCGGTGGCCTGATGATCCATTGTCTGAGATTGATGCCCTTGAAGATCGGGGCGGTGCTGAATGATAGTTGCGTTCGATAATACATTTCTGTCCATTGCCTTTAATCCGGGGTCTCCGCCGCGACCTGACCCGTCAACAGGCGTGCCAATTCCACATTGTGCGCTTCGTGTGGAGGCCATGATCGACGCTCACAGCAAGCGTGGCGATACGGTTCTTATCCCAACACCCTGTCTGTCTGAAATGTTGTGCGCAGTGCCGGATATTGAGAAGGCGATATCAACCATCAACAAGTCCGTCGCGTTCGAATTGGCTGCATTCGATGCGCGGTGCGCAGTCGATTTGGCCGATGCTATCCGGCGCGCTGTAGCAGCGGGTGATAAAAAATCTGGCATTGGTGCCGGATGGCAGGAAATAAAGTTTGATCGCCAAATAGCGGTAATCGCGAAGGTGGGTGGTGCGGAGGTTTTCTATTCTGACGACTCAACTCAATCGAAGTTTGCAAAAATGCTCGGTATGAGCGTCAAGCACACTTGGGATTTAGATTTGCCATCAGAATTCGCGCAGATTGACGGTTTGGATCAAATGACATGACGGAAAAGAGCCAACGAGAATGTTTCAAAGAGGCTGCGGCGCCAAAGTTTTCTGCAAGAACGAAGTTTTAGCAAACGCTCTACATCAGCATTTGGGTGTCTCCGCAGATGCTGAGGGCCTGGCCGCTGGTGGTGCGGCCTTTTTCGCTGGCGAGGAGGAGCATTTGGTCCGCGAGCTGGCGTTGGGTGACGTAAGTTCGCAGAGAGGTTTTTGACAGCGCCTCGTCTTCCGCCTCGGTGAAGGCCATGCCGCGACGTTGGGCCTTCGCCTCGATAACCCGGCGGATGCGGTCGCCCGCGACCAGACCCGGCAGAATGGCGTTGCAGCGGATGCCCTCGGGACCAAGCTCGACCGCGAGGGATTTTGTCAGGCCGATGACGCCCCATTTTGCCGCCGCATAGGGCGTTCGCATGCCGAAGCCGAGACGACCGGCGGCAGAACTGAGATTGATGATGCTCGGGTTATCCGACCGGCGCAGATACGGCAGCGCGACCTGAACG